>JANMOR010000186.1:0-4665 GCA_031369435.1 Chitinophagaceae bacterium | reverse complement strand
TGATGGGAATGGTTGTGTTTCGTGTAAGAGATGATTCCTATTCTACTTTCTACAAAGTTTACATTCAGAAATACAAAGATGCCAATGCGATGAATGTGCGTTGCAGCTGTCCGTATAATTTAGGTGATATCTGCCGACATGAAGTGGCTTCTCTATTTCAATTGCAGGATCTAATTGATAAAAATATTTTAGGTATCAAAGATCTGCGGTACGATCAACGCCACACCGTGGTGAAGATGAGAAACATTGAACTCAAGATCATCCGCACCTTAACGGCTGCTGCTGCTTTAGATGATGCTGAAGTTTTTCTGCGCAGCAATAAGGCTTCTATTATATCAGCCAAAGATGAATGTGTAAAAGCAGAAGTGCTGATGAATGGCGAAACCTGGCCGGTCACCATCCAAAAAAATGACGAGCGGAATTTTGATACTTCCTGCACCTGCGCTGAAAATGCACACGCCATTTGTGAACACAAAGCCGTTGTGTTTATTCAACTGTTGAATTCGCATGGTCCGTTGTATTTCGACAGCATCCGTAATATGGATAAAGAAAAAGGAAAGCTGCTGGCTATTTATGGTTATTCATTAACCGATAACTGGAAAGAAAAATTTGAATTCATTTATAAAGATGGCAAACCGTTTTTGCGTGTGCTTGATCCCGGTGTAAAAAGAGTGGAGCCCTCAACACTTAAAAAGCCTGAGCCTGTTACTGCCTTTGCTGTAAATGAAACAGAAGTTGAAGTAGCTGAAGAAGTAAAACAAACAATACGACTTGGTATTGTTTTCAACAACAACAGCAAACAGTTTCCTTATTTCAATATTGATGTGGTGAAAGGCGAAACCAATGAAGAAGGTTCTGAATTTATTGGCGTTGTAGAAAAATTAGATGTATCCAAGTTTTTAGAAACAGAAGATTTGACAGATGCCGATAAACAACTGCTGCAATTGCTGCGTCGTTTACAATCGGCCGAGATCAGTAAATACGTTAACCGGAACTCACCCTTCTCAGGCATCTGGGAAAATATCATTCATCATGAAGAAGATGATTTACCGGGCGATACAAAAACGTTGATGCTGGAATACCTGCTGCCACGCATTCAAAAATTATTTGCAGAAACAAGTTCGCCATTTCTGCTCTTACCAAAAGGCAAAGAGTTTAAAACAAAAAATCTGGTTCCTGTTTCAACATCAGGAACCTTCCTCAAACCATTCTTTGCATTAAAGCAACAAAAAAATAAATGGGAGTGGAGTTGTAAAGTAAAAATCAACAGCGCCGCAATTGATATACATGAAAACGATTGGAACAGCCCCATCATTTTTTTAATGAATGGCGAAGCAAGAACTTGGGAGAAACAGGAAGATGCGCAGCATGCCATTGATTTTACAACCAGCAACAACCGTCTCATCAGCAATACAGAGCTTGCTTCTTTTCTCGATAAAGAAGCGTTGAAAATTGCAAGAGAATACCATGTAGAGTTTGACGAAGCGTTGATCAAAGAAGTAAAGTCGGGCGAACCGGAAGTTACACTGCAATTACAGGAGCGTGGAGAATATTTGGTAATGATCCCCACCTTCAGTTATAAAGGTTATAAAGTAAGACCTACAGATAAAGAAGAAATTATTCTTTTAGATGAAGATGGCTTGGTGATTGTTAAACGCAACCGTGAAAAAGAAAACGACTTCATTGGCAAAGTTGAAAAACTGCATTCACAATTTATTAAACCCGATGGCGGCACGCAACTGGCATTAAAAGGAGCAGAAGTGTTGAAGAACAACTGGTTCTTTTTGTTTGTAGATGCCATGAAGGAAATGAAAGTGCCTGTTGAAGGTTGGGATGTGTTGAAAAATTTCCGTTTCAATACGTCAAAACCAAAAACACAGATCTATATCAGCAATGGTGTTGATTGGTTTGATGCAAAAATAAACGTCGTGTTCGGCGATCAGCAGGTAAGCATTGCCGAAGTAAAAAAAGCATTGGCCAACAAACAAACGCTGGTGCATTTACAGGATGGTTCCTTAGGTGTGTTACCGGAAGAATGGATCAAGCGCTACTCCATGCTGTTCCGTGTGGGAGAAAACAAACAGGACAAGCTTCGTTTATCAAAATATCATATCAGTGTTATCGATGAGTTGTATGAAACCCGTGATGAAACGGAACTCATGATTGAGCTGGAAGAAAAATATGAACGCCTGCGTGAATTCAAACATATTAAACAAGTTGATCCACCCAAACATTTAATGCCCATCCTTCGTCCTTACCAGGAAAGTGGTTTTCATTGGCTCAACTTTTTAAGCGAAGTTGGCTGGGGTGGTATTTTGGCTGATGATATGGGTTTGGGTAAAACCATCCAGGCGCTTTCGTTTTTGCATCACCTGCGTGAAAAAAATGGAACACTGAAAGCATTGGTTGCCTGTCCCACCACATTGATGTATAACTGGGAAAATGAAATCAAAAAATTTACACCTTCACTCACCTATCATATTCATCACGGTGCACAACGTACAAGAGATAAACAGGTCTTTGATCAGTTCAACATCATCATTACAACTTATGGTACACTCCGAAGCGACATCAAATTATTAAGTGAACAGGGTTTTGATTGTGTAATATTGGATGAAAGCCAGGCTATCAAAAACCCCAACAGCAAAGTAGCCAAGGCTGCCTGTTTGCTTAAGAGCAAAAACAGGCTTTGCATGAGCGGTACGCCTTTGCAGAATAACACCTTTGACATTTTTGCGCAAATGAATTTTCTCAACCCCGGTATGTTGGGAAGTGTAGAACATTTCAGAAACGATTTTGCAACACCTATTGATAAGTTTGGTGAAAAAGAACAGAAAGAACATCTGCGCAAATTGTTGTTTCCTTTTATTCTTCGCCGCACCAAAGAACAGGTGGCAAAAGATCTGCCCGAAAAAACAGAAACCATTTTGTTTTGTGAAATGGAATCGGAACAGCGTAAGATCTATGACGCTTACCGCAATGAATACCGTTCTAAAATATTAGGCACTATTGAAGATGTGGGTATTGGTCAATCGCAACTGACCATTCTGCAGGGATTGATGAAGCTTCGCCAGATCTGTGACTCGCCTTATATTTTAAATGAAGCAGAAAAATTGCCCAATCATTCTATTAAGCTCGATGAAATTGCACGGGAGCTGGAAGAAAATATGGGGAACCACAAAGCATTGGTTTTCTCACAGTTTCTCGGTATGCTGGCACTCATCAAAGAAAAATTAATAGAACAGAATATTCCTTTTGTTTATTTCGATGGTAGCACTTCTGCAGCAGACAGGGAAAAAGCAGTGCAGGAATTCCAGAACAATGAAGAGATCCGTGTATTTCTTATTTCATTAAAAGCCGGTGGTGTGGGTTTGAATTTAACCGCTGCTGATTATGTATATATTGTTGATCCCTGGTGGAACCCTGCAGTTGAACAACAGGCCATTGACCGTACACACCGCATCGGGCAAACCAATAACATCTTTGCATATCGCATGATTTGTAAGGATACCATTGAAGATAAAATTCTGCAATTACAGGAGCGTAAGCGTTCGTTGGCAAGAGACTTGATTGCTGATGATAATGGTTTTGTGAAAAGTTTGTCGAGAGAAGATGTGGAGTACCTCTTCAGTTAATGTTTATGCTGGATTCTTCCTCTTGTCCCATGTTGATGGGAGCGTTAACTTTAATGCTCCATAACTGCAGCTCATGAGAAAAATTTTCCTCCTGTCAACCACCCTGTTGATTTTTATTTGTCAGTTTTCTTTTGCACAAAAAGGCATTCCCAAAACAACAAAAGCAATGTTGTTGCCTAAAGTAACACCAACCATTGTTGTTACACGTGTTATTACCGCTGAAGAAGAAGCTTATTTAAATTCCAAACCCGAAGAAGACAGGGATGATCTGAAAGGAAGAGATACTGTTGTGTTCAGAAAAAAAGCGCCTGCTTTTGATAAAGATCCTGTTGTTCAACTAAACTATACGCAACGTTCCATTAACCAGGTAACAGTGCTTGGCCAGTTTGATGCGTTTAATTATACCAACGTAAATCCTCCTGATCCCAGCGGTGATGCCGGTTTGGACCGTTATGTTACATCAACCAATGGCGGATCAACTTTATTAGCGGTTTATGATAAAGCGGGCACTTTGATACAAGGAAATATCACCTTTCAAAGTTTAGGAACGCTTGGTGCAGGTATTGGCGATCCTATCATTTTATATGATGAACAAAGTAACCGCTGGTTTATTTCAGAAATGTCGAACACCACTTTACGCATTTATGTTTCACAAACGTCCAATCCAATCGGCACCTATTTTCAATACCAGATCGCAACGGGTTCTTTACCCGACTATCCAAAATATGCTATCTGGAACGACAAGCTGATCGTTACAAGTAATCAAAGCTCTGTAAGAAATGTATATGTGATGAACAAGACCGATATGATTGCAGGAAACCCCATTACGGCACAATTGTTTTTTACTCCACGTGTAAGTGGGTTTGGTTTCCAGGCAACAACTCCGGCCGATGTTGATGGTACACTTGCACCAGATGCTTCGTCATTACCGGTAATACTAAGACACAGAGATGATGAACGGATTGGAGCAGGCACTCCTGATAATACACAGGATTGGATTGATTACTGGACACTCAATATCAACTTTACA
>JANMOR010000182.1:0-1636 GCA_031369435.1 Chitinophagaceae bacterium | reverse complement strand
GTTCAGGTATTGCAGCAATTCCTGTTCGCTGATATCAGCTTGGTCTTTTAATATGTCGAGCAACTTATCGCTCATGGTTTATTTGTTTCAGCAGTAACATTCTCAAGTTACGCTTTCCGTTTTGAATATAACTCTTCACCTGCATGAGTGTATAACCTGTTTCTGCTGCAATGTCAACATAACTTTTTTTGTGCAGATAAAACTGTTCAATACAAAGCCGTTGTTCGGGAATGAGTTCGTGTAAAGAGTTGCTGAGCCGTTCGAGCAATTCATCTTTTTCTATATGTTCTAAATAATTGTTTTCTTCTGCAGGGGTGGCCATCATCCGTTCTGTAATTTCTTTTGGAAGTTTTCCTTTGTCCCTCAGCTTCATGAGGCAATGATTCTTCGCCACCATGTAAATCCAGCTTTTAAAATAATCTACTTTATACTTTCCCAGTTCTTTAATGCTTTTTTCAAACACCTGTTGCACGGCATCTTTGGCTTCTTCTTCATTCTTTAAATATTTCATACATACACCAAAGAGCAGCAGGGTATAGCGTTGCAGCAGGATGCCCAGCCATTTGCTGTCGCCATCTGTATTGTAATGGTTGAGTAATTCGTTATCGGGTATGGTGGAGTGTAGTGTATGCAAAACTGTTGTTTACACAAACAATTTAGTTAATTTACACAAGAGATGCACGGGCAAACGAAATTCCATATATTCATAAAAAATAAAACTGAATGAATACTGCACTATGCCTGGTTCCTGTTTGTGCCGTAAGAAAAGCACCCATGCAGGAAGCCGAAATGACCTCACAGTTACTCTTTGGCGAAGCGGTTGAACTCATTTCATCGCATGATGAGTGGGTGGAAGTGTTGTGCATTTATGATGGTTATACCGGTTTTTGCATGCGCAATCAATTAGTACAGGTAAGTAAAGAAATTGCTTCGCAGGACCAGGTACCGTTAGTGCAAACATGGAGCGGTGTGATGATAGTGAACGGGGTGCCCATGCATGTACCATTTGGAAGTGCCATACCCGGTATGCAAAACGGCGAAGCGGTGTGGGGCGATAACCGCATCCGCAGCAGCAGTAAACTGGTGATGGAAGGTGCTTATGTGTTTGATGAAGAAAGCATCAGGCAGGTAGCGTTTACTTTTTTAAATACGGCTTATCTCTGGGGCGGTCGATCAGTATTTGGAATTGATTGCAGCGGTTTTGTACAGTTGCTGATGCGTTTTTTTGGAAAACATTTACCTAGAGATACATCGAATCAATCGATGCTGGGAGAAGATCTTGGTTTTTTACAGGAAGCCCGTTGCGGCGACCTTGCTTATTTTGATAATGAAGAAGGAAAAATTATTCATGTTGGTTTGTTACTCAACGATCATGAAATTATACATGCTGCCGGTAAAGTGAGGATTGATGGAATTGATGGAGCAGGCATTATTCATAGTGAAAGCGGAGAACGAACGCATCGGTTAAGGGTGATTAAAAGGTTATAGCTACTCCTCTTTTTGTTTTGAAAATGAAAGCCCGATCGCATATCCACCAGATTCTTTATTATAGATGATGCAAATCTCAAGATCAGCAAATGCTGAGAATTGGTGATCTTTACAAAGAAGAATCAATTCATCCTTTGTTGATTTTGTA
>JANMOR010000178.1:0-2376 GCA_031369435.1 Chitinophagaceae bacterium | reverse complement strand
GGCAAACTGGATGGCAAAACGTTCTTCGTTGAGATAATCTTCTTCAATGAGTGTTGATAATAACTCTTCTACTTCTTTTTTGTGTAAGCCAAAACCATATAGTTTTTCTTTTACCTCGCTGTGGCAACGTTCCTGGTAAGCACAGTAATGTTTTACTTTTTGATGAGCCTGTTCTTTGGTGAGATGCTGCTTAAAGGACATAAGTAAAAATAGAAAGAACGGTTGAAAACTTGTAAGAAGATTGATAGTATTCATTCCTTTCAATCACTACTGCGAGAGCTATTTATCAATAATGTAAGCCTGATGCTTTTCAAATTTGTTAAGTTGAGATTTAAAAGAGGGTAAGAAGGAAACAAGTTCTTCAATCTTACTGGTCAGGCTATTTAATACAACAATAGTTAAGGGATATTTTTCGGGGTTTTGTTGAAACATTAAATTTTTATCAATGGTAAGTAAAATGTCAAAGTTGTTGTCGATACAATAGGTCATTAGCTTCCCGTTTTTTACTCCACTCAACCCCAATTCTCTAACTGTGAAAACTTCGAATTCTTCCAAATGCTTTTTCAAACGTTTGGTAACACATTCATCAAGCAAAATTTTCATTGAGAATATTTGTTGATGATTCAATTAATTTTTGTGTCATTTCAAGCACTTTGATAACCTGGTCTTTGCTTACAGCTTCAAAATCTTCAAGAAAAACTTCAATTGAATCGCCGGTCTCTAAATAATCAAAGAGGTTTTTAATGGGTACTCTCGTTCCAAAAAAAACCGGTGTTCCACCTAAAATTTCAGGGTCAATATTTATTACACGTCCATCCATGATTTCAAATTTAAGCAATTTTAGCTGCTATTCAAAGGCTCTATACATTGAGGTTGTAAGTATCTTATCACTAATACGCTTTTGTAAGAAAATTCTGATAGCTTTCAATGTAATGCTGCAAAGGCTGGATTTCATAAGGAAGTGTTACTTTTTTTCTTTCCTCTTCTCCTGCTTCACATAAAAAACAAAGGGCTCACTTCTTCCTTCATTACTATTCTCCTGTAATACAATTCCGTTTTTGTCGAGTGTCTGCACCGTCCAGATAAATGTTTTTTTCTGTTGCTGAATCGTATCGGCCGGGTTTTGCAGAAAAGAAAAATCAAGCTGCGGTTTCCAGGTGTATTGTGTAATACCTGCCATTGCTATTTCATCGAGTAAAGGCTGATTGCTTCTCAAAGCCTGCACAGGTGATTGGTTTTGCAATACTTCAAAAACCATGATACGGTATTGAACAGGTTCTTTTGCTGCAGGTGCTAATGGACTCCAGCGAAAGATGATAGCTGTTTGTGCCTGTGTACTGTTAAGCTCTGCTTCATGTTGCGGCTGCATGAGGATGGGCAGTTGATAACTCACAATAAAAAAATTGCGGCACAACTCTTCTGTAACCGGGATATAATCAACAGGTGTAACAGCCCTGATGCATAATTGATACTGACCGGCTGGTAACTTTCCTGTTCTTCGAATTGTTTGCTGATAAGAACCGGTGAAGGATAATGTTTCGGGTTGCAAAAAATCAGCAACAGATAAAACAGTAGTACCGCTTTGCACGGTTATTATTTTTGCAGCAGCTAAGTTATTGGAAGCAACAACGGTTCCGTCGATGGTTTTGATTTCAGTTTTTAAAACAAAGCGCTGGTTAACCGTTCCCTGCAATGTGGCAATAATGGTAAACAGATCCCTGCGGTAGCTCCATTCATTGATCTGCGAAGGAGGATTATTATTCCCCACAATTAATTGCAGCTTCACTTGTGCAGTTGCTGCCAGGTGAATGATAAAAGAAAGCAGTATGAATAGTGTACGCATAAAATTATTTTGAAGAACTGAGTGAATAATTAAAACCTGTACGCACAAAACTTTCTAAGTAACCAGGCTTTGTTAAAGGTGCTTTTTGATTTCCAAACCGAAACAGGTTGGCATTCATGGTTGTTTGCCAGGTGAATTTTTTTGCAAGCTTCCAGTCAATACTGCAATTGGCAAGAATATTATGATTGGGTGAATAAGCATTGATCTTTTCGAAATTATATTGCAATTGTCCACGAAGTTTTAATTTCTTTTTGGCTGCAGGAAAACTGATACCGGTACTGAGTGTAGCAATGGTTGTTTTCAATATGTTTGGTGTTGGAAATGAAATGGGTGTTTGGTTGTTAAAAAATAAAATACTGAAATCAGGATTAACCTCTTTTTTTAAATAAACAGGCACCCAACTGAAGAAAGCCGTATGCGTATTGTTTTTTGTTTTGGTTAAAAGAAAGGCATCGATCTCATCGTAACGGCTGTAGCTGTAGTTAAAGCTGAGTGAATGCATCATGTTTGTGTTGCTCCAGCTGTAGGATGGG
>JANMOR010000173.1:0-15456 GCA_031369435.1 Chitinophagaceae bacterium | reverse complement strand
GAGCCCTGTTACTTTTTTAAACTGGTTGCTGAGGTGAGCCACACTGCTGTAATTCATCTTCCAGGCAATTTCTGTAATGTTCAGTTCATCGTATATGATCAGTTCTTTGATCCGTTCAATTTTATGGGAGATGATAAACTGCTCAATGGTTGTGCCCTGTACTTCAGAAAACAAATTGGCGAGGTAGGTATAATCGTAGTTTAATTTCTGGCTCAGAAAAACTGAAAAATTAACAACCAGCGGTTCATCGGCATAATGAACCATTTCAACAATGGCGTTTTTTATTTTTTCAATTAAAATAGCCCGCTTATCATCCATTAACTCAAGACCGGAGTCGAGCAGTGCGGCTTTTAATTGATTCCTTTGCTCTGCAGAAATGTTTTCCATCACCTCCACTTCGCCTAAGTTAACAACAATAAAGTGGAGGCCAAGTTTTATGAGTTCCTCTTTTACCAGCATTTTACAGCGGTTACTCACCATGTATTTGATATATATTTTCAAGTCATTTGTTCCTTTTTACAGAGCAGGGTTAAAGTTGTGGGAAAATGAGGTAACAGCAGTTGCAGAATCTCTGCTAAAGTTACACTATTCAAAACGTACTTCTTGTTTACAAAGGAAGCATTTATACACGGCTTCCTTTCTTACTCATAAACAGCAAAATAATTCCACCAACAAGTAACACCGCACCAACAACTGGTGGCCATTGAACTATATTTTTTTTCTGGCGGGTTATTTCAATTGGGCCAATGTCAACCAAGGTCTCTTTTGTAAAATAATTAAACCCGGTATAGATAATCATTAATATCCCAATGGCCAATAAAACGATTCCGGCTATTTTCATATGAAGAGATTTTTAAAATGTAAGATGTCATTTGTGAAGGAATTCTGCTTTCACAAAAAGAGGAGTGAGCAAATTCCGGTACATACACTGTGAAGTTGAGTCAGTTAAAACTGGTATTGTTATATAAGTAGATATTTTTCTTACATAGTTCACACATTTTAAAATTCTCGGGGAAAAATGTAAGCAATAAAAAAGGGCCGTCTTTCAACAGCCCTAACCTCAAAATAAACCAACCCTAAAAAATATTAATACGATGTTTTTAATTCAACTCTCCTGTTTTTAGCCATGCCTGCAGCTGTTTTATTATCTGCTATCGGCATGCTTTCGCCATAACCTATGCTGGTTAAGCGGGAATCATCTATGCCTTTTGAAACCAGGTATCTTCTTACTGACTCACTGCGTTTTTGTGAAAGGTTCATATTGAATTCATCTGTACCACGGAAATCTGTATGTCCTTCGATACTCAGTTTTGCATACTCATATTGTTTCAGAATTTCAACCAGTTCATCCAGTTCTGAAAGTGATGCCACTTTCAACACATCGCTGTTTGTTTCAAAAAATATCTTGCTTGCAATTTGTGTGATCTTTGTTTCAACTTCTTTTGTTATTTCAGGACATCCCTTATTTTGAATAGTTCCTGCAACAGCCGGGCAACGATCATCTATATCTGCTACACCATCGCCATCTGTATCAGGACATCCTTTTAAACTTGCAGGTCCGGCAGCATCAGGACATCTGTCTTCTTCATTAACGATGCCGTCTTTATCATTATCTATTGTACAACCAACTGCATCTACTTTATAACCTGCTTTGGTACCCGGGCATTTGTCATCAATATCTGCTACACCATCACCATCTGTATCAGGACAACCTTTGAAGGCTGCAGTTCCTGCCACATCAGGGCAACGATCATCTTTATCAGCAATGCCATCAGCATCTTTATCCGGGCAACCATTTAAACTTGCTAAACCTGCTATATCAGGGCATGCATCTAAATAATCTGCAACTCCATCAGCATCTCTATCCAACGGACAACCATTTTTATCAACAGCTACCATTGCAGGTGTGTTCGGGCACTTATCGAGTCTGTCTGCAACACCATCATTATCGGCATCTTTCTTTTTACCCAGGTTAAAAGTGAGTCCCACAGAATGAAAAAGATACTTATCATTATCATTGTTGCCTGCAACCCGTCCATCTCTTCCATCTCTATTTGAAAACATAAAGGTCTCCTGTAGGTTCAGATTAACAGTTGGCCCCAATTTAATATTGAGTCCTGCTCCTGTTGAAGGAGTTACAAAATCAAGATCTTTAATTGTATTATCAATTTTGTCATCAAACCACATGGCACCAAAACCTACAAATACATATGGCTGAACGATGTACTTATCATGCAGCAGGTTATATCTTAAGTTCACGGTAGCAGTTGATACATCGTATAAAAATTTTCCTGCCGGGCGGTTGAAACCAATTTTTCCTTTTGTACCCAAAAGATTTAAATCAAAATGCCCACCTAAACGACGTGAAAGTGAAAGCCCGCCAAAACCATAAAATGCCATATCTGTTTTATAAAAGTCACTTCCGAGATCGCCTCTGTACTGAGTTGCACCGCCATGAAAGCCGATATTCCATTTCTTATCTTCCGTTTGAGCAAGGGCAACTATTGTTGCTACTAAACTCATGCACATAAAAAGTAATTTCTTCATAAAGTCACTGCTGTTATTCTTATTCAAAGATGAAATGCTTTTTGAGATTAACCGTTACAGCAATTCATTAAATAATTACATCATTCACACTTTATTATAATATGTACATGTTATTGCTGATTCAATGAAATGCCTGAAATAAAAAGTTTGAAGCAAGAATAAAGCGGGCTTGGGGCCCGCTTTATTTTGTAGGTGTTTTTTCATGTTTATTTGTCATCAACGACCACTTCCTTAATTGCCTTTTTGACTTCTTCTATATCGTGATTGAACTCCAGCTTGAATTTTTCCCAATCGCTTTGGGTAGTTTCATAAGTGGCTAATTTTGTTCTCAGCTCTTTATTTTGTAATTCAAGGTTCTTGATCTTCTTGTCACGCATTTCATCGAATAATTTACCTGGCTTTTGTTTTTTTGCCTTTTGCTCAGCAATCTCTTCTTCATTTTCACGGATCCTTAATTCTGCGTTTTCTTTAAATTCTTTCCATTCTTCGGCAGTGGCTGTTTTTATAGTAACGGTATTGGCGTCTGTTACAGTAGTATCTGCTGTTTCCACTTTTACTTCTGTTGTTTCTTCTTTTTGATCTGATTCGCATCCTGTTAAAACTAAAATAATGGCCGTAATCAAAGTGGTTATCGAAAGAAAATAAATGATTTTTTTCATGTTATTAATTTGATTGGTTAATAATTAATATCTTTTTATACTGCTGTGTAAAGGTGTGGCAGCTATTGAAAAAAACAGTTATACAGTTTTATTAAAAAAGTTACATGATTCACATATTTGGTAAAAAAATTACTGTTTCTTTTTCTGTTCTGCTGCCTTTTGTTCAGCTGCTTTTTGTTGAGCAGCCTTCAGGTCAGCCGCTTTTTTATCAGCTGCTTTTTTCTTTCTGTTGTAATATCCTTTGAACAGAAAATTTTCTTTTACGGCTTCCATGTTTTCACTTAAACCTGCAGTGCCGGCTTTTATATTTGAAATGGACTGGCCCAGATTATTTGCAATGGTGGGGTCATTGATCAGGCGGCCCAGTGTTCCATTACCACTGTTGATTTTTATCATCACCTCAGAAAGTTGGTCGGTAATAATTTCACTGTTGGCGGCCGTAATCTGTAAGCTGGCCATGATATCGTCTGTTTCTATCGGCTCGGTTGATTCAAGTGTTTGTCCGGTTTTTACGACAGGAGCATCCGTGCCACCTTGTGAAATAATGATCAAGCGGTCACCAATAAGACCCTCCGAACCAATGGATGCTTTACTATCGGCTTTAATAAACTTTTTTACATCATTCCTGATGAGCATTTCAACCCGTACAGTTGAATCATTAATGATTTCAATGTCATCAACGGTGCCAACAGTTATACCTGAAAAACGAATATTGTTACCCACCTGAAGCCCGCTTACATTATAAAAATCAGATGTTACTTTAAATACGGGATCAAATAAATTATTCTTTTTGCCGATGATAAATACGGCTCCTACAAAAAGTAAAATTCCGCCGATAATAAAGAGGCCCAACCGCACTTTATATCCTTGTGTATGTGTATCCATGATTGTGTAATTAAAAAATTAATGGTTTACTGTTGTTCATTACATTGAAAAAGACTTGATATAAGGATCAGTTGAATTCATAAACTCATCCGCTGAACCTTCTTTATACACAAGCCCTTCTTTGATCATCATCATTCTGTTGGCTGTTTTCTCAGCACATTTCATATCATGTGTAATAATGACAGACGATGTTTTATATTTTTTTTGCACATCCAGTATCAGGGAACTGATTTCATCAGAAGTAACCGGATCCAGCCCGGTTGTTGGTTCGTCATATAACATGATGAGTGGATCCACAGCAATTGTTCTTGCCAGGCTTATTCTTTTTCGCATACCTCCTGAAAGTTCGCCAGGCATTTTATATAACGAATCAACCAGGTCAACATTTTCTAACACTTCGTGCACTTTGTCTTCAATTTGTTTTTCAGTTAATCCTTTTTTTATTCTTCTTAACGGGAATTCTATATTTTGTTTTACGGTCATTGAATCATACAGGGCTCCGCTTTGAAACAAAAAACCTATTTTCTGCCTCAACTCATTCAATTCTTTTATGTTAAGGGTTGTAACATTTTTATCCAGAACATTGATTGTACCGCCATCCGGCTTTAACAGGCCAACAATACATTTGATTAAAACAGATTTACCTGAACCCGATTTACCCAACACCACCAGGTTCTCACCTTTATACAGTTTGAGGGAAATGTTCTTCAAAATTTCCTGGCTGCCAAATGATTTGTACAGGTCAGTAATTTCAAGAACAGGCTGATCCGTTCCTGTTATTATTTCAACTGGTAATTCTATCGTTTCATTTTCGCTCATGATGTAATGATGTCAGTAATTTGTACTGCAATCATATCTACTATAAAAACAAGCAGTGAAGCCATTACAACTGCGGAGTTAGCAGCCTGTCCTACACTTTGTGTACCGCTGCCGGCATTATATCCTTTATAACATCCTACCAGGCCAATCACTGCGCCAAAAAAAAATGTTTTAATGACGGCGGGCATTAAATCAATAAATTCAACCGGCCCAAAAGCCTGTGCAAAAAATAATGTAAAAGAAACATTGCCTTTAATATTTGCTCCAATCCAGCTACCGAAAATGCCGAGTGCATCGGCATATAGAGTTAACAACGGTATCATAATGGTAGCAGCCAGCACCCTGGTGACCAATAAAAATTTAACAGGATTAATCGAAGACACTTCCATGGCATCAATCTGTTCCGTTACTTTCATGGAGCCCAACTCGGCACCCATGCCTGATGCAATTTTGCCGGCACAGATCAATGCCGTAATAACGGGACCCATTTCTTTGATCAATGATAAAGAAACCATGCTGGGCAGCAGGTTTACTGCGCCAAAGTCAACCAGTACCGGTCTTGATTGAATGGTAAGAACCAAACCAACAATGGCACCTGTTACAGAAATTAAAGGCAATGATTTATACCCGATTTGAAAACATTGGCGCATGAATTCCCTGAACTCAAAATTGCCTGAAAAAGTTTCTTTAATGATCCGGGTTATAAACAAAAAAGCATCTGCTATATGAGTTAAAAAATTAGCTGCTTCTTTCTTTTTTGCAAAGGTTTCATTGCTGAGACGCACGGTTTGTTGCGTTGCAAAATTTTTAATTGTACCTACCGGTTTAAATTTATTCATTGCCTGATACTTCGTTTCTGATCGTTGAATTTGTATAGCATTTGTTTTTTACAAGAACAGTGCCATTTGCGGTGCTCATCAGCATCAGGCTTTTGTAACTAAAATCAGGATACAGTGTGTATATTTTACCCCGTTTTGCAAAAGTGCTATACAAATTTTATCAATCTGTTTAAAACCAAATAAAAGAGGAACTCCTCTTTCATTTGGTTTGTTCCCTGTTCAGGAAATATTATATTTTAAATGAAGTCTGTTTATTAATTGTTTTTTATATGGCTTATTCTGCTTCTGCTGATTTAAATTTTTCAGGAAATTGCTGAACAATTCCTTTTGAAAAAATATCAGCCAGTTTTGTTATTTCTGTTTGTGCTTTATCGTAAGCAACTATATCGGCTGTGTAATCTTTTTTAATGCGTTGGTTCGTTTGGTCATTGGTTAACAGGAGCAGATCTTTCATAATTATTTTCATATCGGTTTCCTGCAGGTAGGGGTTTGTTGTGCAAAGAAACTCTGTAATTAAATCGGCGTTTGAAAACCATCTTTTATTTGCTTCCGAAATTGCTTCTGTATTTCCTGCCTGGGCTGCATGAAAAACTTCCAGTAAAATGGTTATATGTGTTTCTAACAAGGCTGTTAATTGTTCACCTGCTGCTGTTCCATAATAGGGTTTGATGGCATTTCCTATTTCTATTTTGTTTTGATGCAGCCTGTTGATTGCTTCATCCGTTCCGGGAAGTTTGTCAACAATACAAAGCATTACATTTCTTGTTCTGGCAACATGCTCTTCCCAAAGTCTTTTCATGCTGCTGTTCAATTCGGATGTAGCAATGCTGTTGGTGATTATGCTTGTTTTTAAATTTTCTTTTGCTTTTGGGTTGCCTTGAATAAAAGAATAGCTAAACAGACCTATCAGCCCGGCAATTTGTAATGCTGTATAAAGGCTGTCTTTTGTAAAACGTTTCATAAAAAAAATCTTGAATCGATTAATAGTTGTTTCAATCTGGAATTATCCAGATTGTTTTTTTAAAGGTTTACAAGCGTTAAGCGTTGGAGATTTTGGATATGTAAAAAAAGCCCCGTATCCATCCCAATATAACATCAAACTGCATGACAATTTTTGAGGATCCGAGGCTTCAACCGGAATGATATTCGAAGCTGCCGGTTTTATTATAAAAGAAGAATCAATAACAGGATGATGATAATGACAGCACCAATTGAAAGATAAACGCCACCGCTGATTACCTTCAGTTCTTTCTTTATTTCCTTTACTTCTTTTCGTAATTCTTTCTTTTCAGTACCTGTTAGTACTGATTTATCCATTGCTTTGATCTGATCCAGACGAAGAATCAGTTGTTGTGCTTTGGGATCTGTTGCTCCCGGTTCTGATACCGGAGAAACATTACTTGAAATTGCGGGCAATGAAATTGCAAGAAACAACACGAGGGTTGTTAGTCGCAAAATTTTTCTTGTAATCATTTTAAATAGTTTTAGTTTTTTGAACTTTTTCCATGTTTGAAAGACCGAAAAGAGCGTTGTTAATTTTGGTTAAAGGTGCACCCCTTTTAATTCAACTGTATTATACGATTTGGTATTTATGTTACATGATTCACACATTCATCCGGAGTTATAAAATATCCTATACTTTTCGGTTGAAAAATATAAAACTCAATATTTATGAATGAAACGGTGCTTTCGCATATAAGGCTTGAAAGATTCGATTAGAAGCATAAAAACAGATGCATTTCAAATTATTGCATGTTCTCTAAAAAGGTATGCCATAACTCAGAGGTATGGCATACCTATAATGGTATTATTCCGGCGACAATTTGAAATGCAGCTATAAAAATCAGCCGCAAGTATTCTGGATTATTTTGCTTTAATTTACGCCCCCAACCATTGTTTATGAAGATTCAGTTCTATCTGCGTTTTTTCTCTCAATTCGGTCAAAGTCTTTTTATCAGCGGCAATTGCAGCCAACTGGGCAATGATGAGCCATCAAAGGCCCTGCCCATGCAATATCTCACTGATGAATTCTGGACTGTAACCATTGAACTCGGTAAAGATTTTGAAAATGAACTGCAGTACAGTTATTTGCTGAAAGCTGAAGACGGAGAAACAGTAGCAGAATGGGGCACCGACCGCATTGTTGAGGTAATGAAAATGCCGGTTCATGAAATAACATTGATTGATACCTGGAATCACGCAGGCGAATTTGAAAATGCTTTTTATACCCAACCTTTCCAGGATGTATTGTTGCCCAAAGCAAAACCTGCCAAAGCAAAATCATTCAAATCCATCACTCATATTTTTAAAGTAAAAGCTCCATTGCTTAGAATGGATGAAGTTCTATGTATTGCGGGCAGCAACGAAACCTTTACCAACTGGAGTACAGAAGCTCCGGTATTGATGCATCGTGAAGAAAACTGGTGGGTTGCCAGGTTGAATGCATCTGCTGAAAATTTCCCGGTTGCTTATAAATATGGAGTGTATAATACAACCACCAAAAAACTGGTTGGTTTCGAAAAAGGAAACAACCGGATATTGTATGATAGTTATGCAAAAAAGAAAATCACTATTCTCCATGATGGGTTTGCACAATTGCCCAATAATACATGGAAGGGAGCTGGTGTAGCCATTCCTGTTTTCAGCTTACGTACACAAAAAAGTATGGGTGTTGGAGAGTTTACAGATATCATAGCATTGGTTGACTGGGCAAAAAAGGTTGAACTTAAGTTGATTCAGATCTTGCCCATCAACGATACAACAGCCACATATACCTGGGTTGATTCTTACCCTTATGCAGCCATATCTGCATTTGCATTGCATCCAATCTATCTCAATATTGAAATGGTTGCAGGCAATAGCAATCACCCGGTAGTTAAATCAATCAGGAAAAAACAAAAAGAACTGAATGCACTCATTGATATCGATTACGAAGCAGTGATGAAATTAAAATGGGCAGCTATTAAAGAAATATTTGCTGAACAAAATGCAGCTATGCATGAAGATGCGGTGTTCTTTGAATTCTTTGAACTCAACCGGCATTGGCTGGTACCCTATGCAGCTTTCAGTTACCTGCGGGATAAATATAAAACACCGGATTATAATCAATGGAAAGCACATGCAGTTTACAATGAAGCAGCCATTCAAAAATTTGTTGCACCAACGCAAAAGCATTACGATGAAATTGCAGTATATTATTTTATACAGTACCACCTGCACCTTCAATTAAAAGATGCTACAGCCTATGCACATCAGCAGCATATTATTCTCAAAGGCGATATACCGATCGGAATTTATCGTAACAGTTGCGATGCATGGGTAGAACCCGGATTATATAATATGAATATGCAGGCAGGAGCACCACCCGATGATTTTGCAGTAAAAGGTCAGAACTGGGGTTTTCCTACTTACAACTGGCAACAGATGGCAGGCGATGGATTCAGGTGGTGGCGCAGACGGTTTGAACAGATGAATAATTATTTTGATGCGTTTCGTATTGATCATATACTTGGCTTCTTCCGGATCTGGAGCATACCCATGCATGCAGTAGAAGGGATCATGGGATATTTTGTTCCGGCTACACCTATTCATATCAGTGAGTTTGGACAAAGAGGATTGTGGTTCGATTATCAACGCCTGTGCAAACCGTTGATCAATGAATCAATGTTGAATGAATTGATGGGAACGGATGCCGCTTTATTAAAACCTTATCTCATTGAAACAGATAATGGAAATTTTGAATTGAAAGATGAATTCAACACTCAACGAAAAGTAGAAGCTCATTTTGCAAAACTGGAAACGGGTGAAGTGAATGATCGTATCAAACATGGTTTGTATGATTGCATCAGCAATGTTATTTTATTTGAAGTGGAAGGAAGCCAGGCGCAGCAGTTTCACTTCCGTATCAGCATGACCTCAACCATCTCATTTAAATATTTAGATGACAGTACAAAATCAAATCTTGAATCACTGTACATCAATTATTTTTTCAGAAGACAGGATGATTTCTGGCGAAAAGAAGCGTTGGCGAAATTGCCTTATCTCAAACGTTCAACCAATATGCTTGTTTGTGGTGAAGATCTTGGTATGGTGCCCGATTGTGTTCCCGATGTAATGAAACAAATGGGGATGCTGAGCCTGGAAATTCAACGGATGCCAAAAGATCCAAAGAAACAATTCTTTAATCCGGCCGATGCTCCTTACTTAAGCGTGGTAACACCCAGCACACATGATATGAGTACCATCCGTGGATGGTGGGAAGAAAACAGGGCACAAACACAACAATTCTATAACCAGGAGTTGGGACAATGGGGCGAAGCACCTTATTTCTGTGAACCATGGATTGTACGCAGCATCATTACGCAACATTTATATTCACCTGCCATGTGGAGCATTTTTCAGATACAGGAATTACTGGGCATGAGTGAAAAGCTGAGGAGAGAAAATCCGCATGATGAACGGATCAATGTGCCTGCCAACCCCAAACATTACTGGCGTTACAGGATGCATCTTTCATTGGAAGAGCTGATGAAAGAAGATGAATTGAATGATGAGCTGAAAAGATATGTGGTTATTGGTGGAAGGGGATAATGATTTGAATATTTAAAGATGCCTTTACAAGTAAATTATAAAAAAACAGAACTTCCTTTTCAATATCCTTTCACTATTTCAAAAGGAACAAAAACGCATCAAACAGCTTTGATCGTTGAACTTGAACATCGTGGTGCAAAAGGTTATGGCGAAGCACCCGCCATTGCTTATTATAATATCCCGGTTGAGAAAATGATAGAAGACCTTGAACGCAAGAAAACTTTTGTTGAAAAATTTGCGTTTACTGATCCTGACCGTTACTGGCATTATCTCCATCACTTGTTTCCCCAAAATAATTTTTTGGTTTGTGCTTTGGATATAGCCACATGGGATATGTATGGCAAACTCCGCAATAAACCATTGCATCAACTCTGGGGTTTAGAAATGAACAATGCACCTCTTTGTGATTATACCATTGGTATTGATACAATAGAAAAGATGCTGGAGAAGATGAACGAAAAACCATGGCCCATTTATAAAATAAAAGTGGGTGTGCCTGGTGATGTAGAATTAGTTACTGAGCTCCGCAAACATACAGATGCAGTTTTTCGTGTTGATGCCAATGCAGGATGGACATTGGAAGAAGCACTTGGAAAAATTCCAATGTTGAAAGAGGCAGGTGTTGAATTTATTGAACAACCACTTGCAAAAGATAATTGGGATGGCATGAAAGTGTTGTTTAATGAATCTCCACTTCCATTAATTGCTGATGAAGCTTGTGTGTTTGAAGCAGATGTAGAAAAATGTTACAATCATTTTCATGGTATCAATATTAAACTAACCAAGTGCAGTGGTATTACACCTGCCAAACGAATGATCACCAAAGCAAGAGAGTTGAACATGAAAGTGATGATTGGTTGTATGAATGAAAGCACCGTTGGTTCAGCAGCTATTGCTCATTTAGCTCCACTTGCTGATTATATTGATATGGATGGACCTTTGTTATTGAAAGAAGATATTGCAACAGGCTTAATGTATAATTATGGAAAAGTAGGAGTGAGTGAAGGACCCGGCTTGGGTATAAAAATGAAGGAAGTTTTTTAAACAAGTATGCCATACTAATGAAGTATGGCATACCTGAATAGGATTTAATTTTTACTCCCACACCAATGCACTTGCTCCGAGTATGGCTGCATCTGCTTCTTTTAAATCGCTATAAAGAATCTTCACTTTATTTTTAAATACCTGGATGAGATTAGCTTCCATTGTTTGTACGGTAGGCTTCATTAATAAATCGCCAGCCTTTGTTAACCCACCAAATAATACGATTGCTTCAGGTGATGAGAACATGACAAAATTAGCAAAAGCTTCACCTAATATCTGTCCAGTAAATTCAAAAATCTGGTTGGCAATTGCATCGCCCTGTTCAGCACAATGAAAAACGGTTTCACTGGTAAGATCATCAATGGAATAATTTCGTAACAGGCTTGGTGCTTTCGGTTCTTCTGTCAACATTTCTATTGCTGTTTCCCTTACACCTGTTGCTGATGCATAGGATTCCAATGAACCACGGAGGCCGGTTCCTTTATGCATTCTTCCACCGGGACGAACGGTTACATGTCCTAACTCACCTGCAAAACCATCATGACCAATCACAATCTTTCCATCAATCACAATACCTGCCCCAACACCTGTGCCCAACGTGATGGTGATAAAATGTTTCATCCCTTTTGCAACTCCATACATCATTTCGCCAACTGCAGCTGCATTGGCATCATTGGTGAGTTTAACCGGTAAGCCAAACTTCTTTTCCATCAATTCGGCCATAGGAATAATTCCTTTCCATTTCAAATTGGCAGCATACTCAATAGTTCCCTGGTAATAATTGCCATTGGGAGCACCCACGCCAATGCCTTTAAACTTTTCATTACCGCCATGTGTGGCTATGAGTAAACTTAAATTGGCATACAGTTCTTCAATAAAATCTTCTGCATTTTCATGTACATCGGTAAGCATGCGCCCTTGTTCAACAATAAGTCCATGGCGATCTACAATACCAAATTTTGTATTGGTACCGCCAATGTCAATGCCAACTGCATAATCTTTTATCATGGTTCTGATTTTTTTATATGAACATCATACTTCAGCTTTCCCGTAACACAAGTTTTTTTAATGCCCGCTTGAAATCTGGTTATCAAAATCCAATCCCTGTGCTTTTAATATTGATTTTAGTTTTAATGCAATTAATGCAAGTATTCCAAAACAAACCGCAGCTATGATATAGGAATAGTGAATACCAATTGTGCCAATATCACCCAATGTTCCCTGGAATGGAGGAATGATGGCCCCACCAAGTATCATCATGATCAATAAAGCTGAACCCTGGCTGGTATATTTTCCTAAACCACCAACACCTAAAGAAAAAATACAAGGCCACATCACTGAACAAAATAATCCACCAGCCATAAAAGCATAAACGGATATCAGTCCCGTTGTTAATACTCCAATCAACATAGAAACCATTGCCAGCACTGAAACAGTAATTAATGTTTTAACCGGTTTTTCCTGTCCATAAAAAAAAGCTGCAATTGCAATCAATACACAAACTGAATAGGGGAGCAGGTCGGTAATATCATTTCCATACAAGAAGTTGACAAAAAGAATTACTGCAAATGCTATGAAGGGAACAACGATCATGGCAATTGTTTTTGCCATGCCTTTTAAGTTAAACACACTAACGGCACCTGTCCACCGGCCAATCATAAGGCTACCCCAGTATAAAGAGATATACTTTGAAATCTTACTTTCATCTAAACCCATTTCATTGAAATAACCCGGTGTTTTTAATAATGCACCGAAGTTATTATCGATGGTTACTTCAACCCCAACATAAACAAAGATGCCCAGCATACCGTAGATCAACTGTGGATATTTCATAGCACCCCAACCTTCGTTATTACTGATGGCATTTTTGTTTGATACAAGTAATACCAAAACAACGGCAAGTATAATTGCAACCAGCAATGGAAACTTTGGAACATCTGTCATAATTCCAACAACAATAGTAGCAATAATTAAACCTGTCATCACTAACAGGGAGAGTGATGCTTTGTTTTCTTTTTCCACTTTTGATTCACTGATACCGGAAGGTAATTTTGAAAAAGTAAAAAACAGGGCCACTGCTGCAAACACTGCAGCAACAATCATGTACAATGTGTTGATATTGGTAACGGTTACTTCTTTTACATCGCCACCCACTGAACCAAACAGAAAGAAACTCACAATGATAGGACCAAGAGTAGTACCAAATGAATTAACACTGCCACCCATATTTAACCGGTGTGAACCTGTAGAAGGATCGCCCAGCGAAATAGCAAATGGCTGTGCGGAGGTTTGCTGTAAGGAAAAGCCCAGAGCCACAACAAAGAAGGATGCTAAAATAGCAGGAAAAGAATTGGCATTGGCAGAAGGTATAATCAGCAATGCACCTGCAACAGAGATCCATAATCCGTAAATGATCCCTTTTTTATAACCTATTTTATTGATAATGTCGTAGCCCAGAATATTGGAGGCAAGGAACAGTGCAAGAGATCCTACAAAATAGGCGATGTAGAACGCTGAGCCGATCAATTGCGACTCAAATTGACTTAATTCGAAATGTGATTTACAAAAGGGAATGAAGATGCTGTTGGAAGCGGCAATAAATCCCCAGAAAAAGAATACGGTAACCAGAGTGCCTAAGGCGCCATAGTTAGTAGGTTGATTTGTTTGATTCATAACAATCGTTGCTAATGTTTAGTTGTAATGCCTGAAAGTAAAAAGAAATAAGCTTTTTAAAAATTATTTATTCTTTGAGGCAGTAATATGGAAACTCTTGCTATATTGAACCATCAATTGCTTAACCCCATTTCTATGGAAATTATACATGTGAGTGCCGAATGTTATCCTGTTGCCAAAGCAGGTGGTTTAGGTGATGTAGTAGGAGCTCTACCTAAATATCTGCAGGATGCCGGTCATGACGCCAAAGTGGTGATGCCCATGTATCGTACCAAATTTCTTCTTGCCAATGAATGGGACGAAGTGCATAAAGGTTTTACCAACCTGGGCGATTATTTTTTTGATTATACCATCATCAAAGAAAAAACCAATAAACTCGGTTTTGGTCTTTACCTGGTTGATATCAATGGATTGCTCGACAGGGAAAAAATTTATGGATATGACGACGATCCCCAGCGTTTCACCGCTTTTCAAATTGCAGTGGTTGACTGGCTTTCATCATGGGAGCATCGTCCTGATGTAGTGCATGTCCATGATTACCACGCAGGGTTGATTCCATTTATGATGCAATATTGTTACCGCTACAACCATCTTGCATCTATACCAACTGTTATGACCATTCACAATGCACAGTATCAAGGCTGGATGGGTTGGGAAAAATCTACTTATCTACCTCCTTATGATAGCTGGAAAAGAGGGATGCTTGAATGGGAAAAATCAATCAATCCATTGGCAAGCGGTATCAAGTGTGCATCAAAAGTTACAACCGTAAGCAACAGTTATTTGGATGAGTTAAAATATATGAGTAATGGATTGGAAGCATTGTTTGAATATGAGAAAGGAAAATGTGTGGGTATATTAAATGGTATTGATGCTGATGTATGGGATCCATCAAAAGATAAATACATTAAAAACGATTTCAGTATAGAAACAGTTGAAGAAGGTAAAGCAAAGAACAAGGCAGAGCTCTGCGATACATTCGGGTTAGATATCAACAAACCATTGTTTGTTTTTATTGGCCGCCTGGTTGGCGAAAAAGCAGCAGATCTTTTACCTGCAGTAGTAGGCGATTCCTTCTATTATATAGGAAGAAGAATGAACTTCCTGATTTTAGGTAGCGGTGAACCGGATATAGAAGGACGATTAAATGGAATGAATGCACTCTCGCAGAATGATTACAGTTGTTATATAGGATATAATGAAGCACTCAGTCATTTAATGTATGCAGGAGCTGACTTTTTATTGATGCCAAGCCGGGTTGAACCTTGCGGGCTAAACCAAATGTATGCCATGCGGTATGGAACTGTACCTTTAGTGCGGAATACTGGTGGGTTAAAAGATACTGTAAAAGATATTGGAGAAAAAGATGGTTATGGCCTTGTGTTTTCAAATGCAGTTGT
>JANMOR010000140.1:0-5071 GCA_031369435.1 Chitinophagaceae bacterium | reverse complement strand
CCATTTCCTGTTTTACACTTTCTATATAAGCACTTGTATCATGTGCTTCAAAGAGCAAATAGGTTAATAATTCTTTATTCTCTTTTTTGAACCTCGCCAGCCGCAGGCATAGCTCGGTTAACTTTGATGCTGAATTGTTACTTAACTCCTGTTTTAATTCATTGATGGTTGCTGCTTTCATATTTTGCTGATCTGTCTTTTTCAACTAACTAAATTACAGATTATCGTTCGTCCAAAAATTTGAAAAAATAAAAGATATTGACCTTTGAATGTGTGAATACTGCAATTTTTTTTTACAGTAATGTAAGATTTATACATCATGATGTACAGAACTTTATAGCAAGGAAAGTTTCATTCATTCAATAAAATTTAAATAATGCCATTTATCCTGTCAACACAAAGCGGAAGCGATCCCGTACAAATTTATTATGAAGATCTTGGTAAAGGAACCCCCGTTGTTTTTATTCACGGATGGCCATTAAGCGGCAGCATGTGGGAATACCAGTTAACACAACTACCGCAACAGGGAATAAGATGCATCACTTATGACAGGAGGGGCTTTGGAAAATCGGATTATCCAATGAACGGGTATGATTATAATACACTTGCTGGCGACCTGAAAGCTTTATTAGATGCATTAGATCTTGAGGATGTAACTCTTATTGGCTTTTCAATGGGAGGTGGAGAAATTGCAAAATATTTTTCTTTGTTTGGTGGTGCACGGGTTTCTAAAGTAGTATTGATCAGCTCAGTGCTTCCTTATATGCTTCAAACTAGTGATCATCCGGAAGGCGTGCCACAGGAAATATTTGATCAGATGGCAAAAGCAATAGCCGCCGACAGACCAACATTTTTAGAAGGCTTCAATAAAGATTTTTATTCAGTTGGTTTACTGAGCCATCCGATTACTGATGCCTATTTAACTAATAGCTTAAACAAAGCAATGACTTCCTCTCCCATTGCTACACTTGCCTGTGCAAAATCATTTTCATCAACTGACTTCAGGGAGGATGTAAGTAAGATCAACGTGCCAACGCTTATTATACATGGTGATGACGATAAAACCGTTCCCATCAAAGCAACCGGAGAACTGGCAGCACAAATGATCAATGGTTCTGTTTACAAAGTATATGAGGGTGCCCCTCATGGTTTATGGTTTACACATAAAGAAAAATTAAACCGTGACCTGGTTGATTTTATACATGCAATAAAAGTTACTGCAGCTAAACAATCACCCTTAACAACAACAACGGCTGTGTAATATTTTAACATACCATAAATAAAAATAAATGGAACCTGATAACAAACCCATCAAAAAAGAAGAAGAGGTACAACAAAACCCTGATGAGCGTATTGACCAGGATTTCCCGGGTTTCCCTCATCCACCTGCTGATAAAAAAAGCATTCAACCTGTTACAGAAACTGAAAAGAAATCTGCTGATGTTGATTCGAAAGAATCAGCAAAGCCCTATGGTGGCTAATTCAGGTTCCCATAATGCTAATTGGAACAATTAAAAATCGGAATAGTCAGTGGGCCTGAGGAACATAATATCAATATGTGATACATTGTTTTGATACTCCGGCATGGAAGAAAGTTTTTTCCAATCGGGATGACTGCCAAATTGTTTCCAATGCTCATCCCTGTCGGCCTTATTTTTAAAACTGGTCATGTAAATGAGGTTGGGCATTTTGCTCCCTGCAATTACTTCACTGTAAAAAACTGCATTAAAGTTGAGTTTTTTAAACAACCCGATCTCATCCCCTTCATTAAACATCTGCACTTTATTCTTAAATATTTTTTCAGTGGCACTTTCATAGCTGCGTAATTCATAAACCCGTTCTTTTTTTTCAGCTTTTAATTGTGGCAGTTGCATTTGAGGAGCTAAATGAAATGCATGCATTAGTATCGTTTCCATTCTTGTATAAGGTGCTGCAGTATGTATTGCATTGATATAATCAGTGCCTGCTGATTGATAAGCCTTGTCGGCTGAAAGCTTTGCAGGAAGCATTGTTAATACATCCAATGATTTTACAGGCACAAATACATATAAAATTTTTGAAGAAGATGTATCATTGGAAATTGCTTTAAAAACACCTACATTCTTTATATGCAGCCGATGCAAGGCTGGCAATAAAGCCTGTTGAAGATACTTGTCCAATATTTTTTCCTGTGCTTCATTGTTGTAATGATAAATTGTTAACTGATAAAACTCTCTTGCAGGTTTACCGGTTTGGGCCAATGCAGATCCTGTGATCAACATATAAAATAATAAAAGGCAGAGGCTTGCTATACTGGTTTTTGTTTTCATTTTTTGTTTCTTGTTGACTTGCATGTAAGATAAGTACTGTCTGGTGTTGTAGAATAACAAAACCGGCCAATCATTCATTGGCCGATTTTGCTATTCGGTTGTATTTAATTTTTTGTTCCGCCCATTTCTATTTCACGGTTCATTTCCATTATATCAACAGGCTGATCACTATCCCCTAACAGGTAACGGCAAAAATAATCGCACATTTTCCAGAAAAAATATTCCGTCATTGTACCAAAGCCATGCCGCTGTCCTGGTAATACCACCAGCTCAAAACGCTTGTTGGCTTTGATCAACGCATTGGCCATACGCAATGTATTGGCAGGATGCACATTGTTATCAATATCGCCATGGCTCAGCATCAACCGGCCTTTCAGGTTTTTTGCCAGTTCCGGATTTCGTTCAATGGAATAAACAAAACTGGTATCGCCTTTATCACTTACCTGTTCTTTTACGCCATGATGTTTTTCACTCCACCAGCGATTGTAAATATTATTTTCATGATTACCGGCACTGCTTACGGCTACTTTAAAAAAATCAGGATACACCAGCATAGCAGCAGTACTCATAAACCCACCACCACTGTGCCCGTGAATTCCAACCTTATCTGCATCAATATATTTGAAACGGTAACTGAGTTGTTCAATTGCCGCTTTTTTATCAGCCAATCCATAATCACGCAGATTATTATAACCATAGTTGTGATACCATTTGCTGCGTGAAGGATGGCCTCCCCTGTTACCAACGGTGATCACAACAAAACCCAATTGTGCCAAACGATCAATACGATCCATGCCACGTCCGAATGCTTTGTTCACGGCTTCTGTTTGCGGACCGGGATATACATATTCAATGATGGGATATTTCCTGGTACTGTCAAAATCAAAAGGTTTATACATCACTCCATAAAGATCAGTAATGCCATCTGCTGCTTTTACTTTAAAGGGAGTTGGAAATTTATAACCAGCTTCAAACAATCCGCTCATATCTGTTTTCTCCAGCTGCATAATTGTTTTACCGTTGTTATCCTGCAACACAGATACAGGTATTGTATTTACCCGTGAAAAAGTATTTACAAAATAGCGGCTGTTATCATCCATGCTTGCATTGTTATCATGATCAGCAGTGGTTAATAATTTAAGACCCGACCCATCAAAATTGATACGATACAAATGCAGGTAATAAGGATCTTCATTAGGCTCACGGCCATTGGCTGTAAAATATAATACACGGTTCTTTTCATCAATACTTTCAATTTCTTCGCAATGGAAAGGCCCGCTGGTGATCTGGTTCTTCAACTTTCCATTTCCATCATATAAATAAAAATGTGCCCAGCCATCTCTTTCACTCCATTGAATTAATTCCTTGCCTCCATTCACAAGTCCAATCCTGCGGGTTTCAACATAAGTGTTCATCCGTTCTTCAATTACTGTAATAGCTGTATCACTTGTAACATCAACCACTGCAATATCAATCCGCTTCAGGTCACGGCTTGTACGATTGAGATAAAATTTTTCATTGGTACCCTGCCAGATGGAAGCACGGTTTTCATCATCCCTTTGTTTTTGTAATGGTGGTGCAGTCCATGTACCTACTTCCTGATCTTTAAAACCTGTTAGCCTGATTTGTTTTTTAGTTTTGTTATCAAAATTGAACAGATACAATTCCCTGATGGGTGATTCTTTTTCGCCGGGCATCTGGTATTTATATGTTTCTAAAGTTGGACGAGGTTCTGCAATGTTATTGATCACCCACAGGTCTTTCACCTTTCTGTTATCGGTACGGGAAATAACAAAGTGTTTTCCATCAGGCGACCAACTAACAAAAGCAGGCTTGCGTTTATTTTTGTTCTTTTCTTTGTCAACATTGTTTTCATTGGCACCACCACCATAACTATAATTTTCAATACCATCTGTTGTTAGCTGATGTTCAACAATGGTACTGTCTTCTTCTTTGATCTGTGCTTTGCGGTAGTTGGCACTATCCATCCAGTAGAGATTATGTTTTTTTGAAAAGATGATCACTTTTTGATCAGGTGAAAAGGATGCCCATGTTGCTCTTTCTTTAGGCTTTTCAAAATCTTTCAATTCCATTAATGCACCTGTGAGCAGGTTATATTCAAAAAAGAAAATCTTCTTTTCTTTTTTTGCTTCAGGTTGTCCTGCTGTTCTGCGGGCAACAGTATCTTTTTTTGTAGCCGTATCTTTTTTCTCTTCGTCCTGTGTGCTTTTTATTTCGAAACGGATACTGTTTTCATCTTTTACAAACTTTAACCGTTCGATAGGTAAATGCTGTGCATCAAAAGGGTCTCTTACAATTCTTGTAATTTCTGCTGCAAGTTTTGCCTGGTCAAACAATTTTTGTTTTGTGCCTTTTGCAGCATCAACGATATACCAGACTTTTCCTTCTCTTGTTTCATATACGTACCAGAAACGATCGCTGAGTTTGAGCCAGTGCGGATCAACAGAAGTGCTGAACAACATCTTTGCAATCTTATCGGGCGAAAAACGGGCGGCTAATGCATAGTTCCCTTTTACTGGAGCCTG
The DNA here is from genome assembly GCA_031369435.1 of Chitinophagaceae bacterium. Taxonomy (GTDB): domain Bacteria; phylum Bacteroidota; class Bacteroidia; order Chitinophagales; family Chitinophagaceae; genus Lacibacter. Next base: position 216 of record JANMOR010000140.1, on the reverse strand, counting down.
TTGCTGTGAAAAAACGGTAATTGAAATAAACAGCATGTAAACTGCTAGGATATACCTCATATCTGATCAGTTAGTTTGGTGATGAAAAAATGGAGTACAGGTACCCCGGAAAAATAAAGATAAGGGACTATGCTGCAACAACTCTGTGTTGAAACAGTTTTCTACATAAACGGTTGGCCGTTGATAAAAAAACATCTGATAAATGCCGCTAACTTG
>JANMOR010000131.1:0-1988 GCA_031369435.1 Chitinophagaceae bacterium | reverse complement strand
TTGGATAGCTCTGAAAAAGAAAAGATAAAACAGCAGTTTACAGATGGTTGTGAATATTTCATATTTACCGGAGCTATTCATCCAAGAAAGAACCTCATCAATTTGCTCAAAGCTTTTTCTTTATTTAAGAAAAAACAAAACAGTAATATGAAACTGATGATTACCGGGCGAATGGCATGGAAAACAAATAAGTTTATAAAATTGCTGAACAGTTTCAAATTCAGAAAGGATGTTGTGCTTACGGGGTATGTATCAAGACAGGACTTGGCCAAGCTGACTGCATCAGCGTATGCAATGGTTTATCCATCTTATTTTGAGGGCTTTGCTGTGCCACCTTTAGAGGCATTGCAATGCGGGGTGCCTGCTATTGTGTCCAACAGCAGCGCCATGCCCGAAGTTGGCGGAGATAGTTATTTGTATTGTGATCCAAACAACTTTGAAGACATTGCAGCGAAAATGATACTCCTGTATAAAGATGAAAGTTTAAGAAATCAATTAATTGAAAAGGGAAAACAACGGCTTGCACTTTTTTCATGGGATGATGCAGCCCAAAAAATGTGGAATTGTATAACGCTGGCTGCCGTTGCTGAATAGTGTAACTTCGCAAATAATTTATGTATGCATAAAAGTAATATTACAATTGATGTTTATCTGGACGATAACAAAGTGCCAGAATCGATTAAGTGGAAAGCAAGCGACAGTAATGCAGATATGGAACAGCAGGCAAAGGCCATGATGGTTTCATTTTGGGATGGTGCTGATAAATCGGCTTTACGAATTGATTTGTGGACCAAAGAAATGATGGTAGATGAAATGGCCGATTTTTATTACCAGCTACTGATGACGATGGCTGATACATTCAACCGTGCCACCAATCACCAGGAACTTACAGATGACATGAAATTGTTTGCAAAAAATTTCCTGAAAAAATTTAAAGATCTTCAACTCAAAGAAAATCAATAATACGATGAACCTTGAACAACAGATCATGGCACAAATGAAAGATGCCATGAAAGCAAAAGATGAAGCAGCATTGCGTGGCTTAAGAGCAATTAAAGCTGCTATCTTAATAGCAAAAACGGCAGAAGGTGGTGGATCTTTTACAGCAGAAGATGAAATAAAACTGTTGCAGAAATTAGTAAAACAACGTAAAGATTCTCTGGTAATATTTCAGCAACAGAACAGAACAGATCTTGCAAAAAAAGAAGAAGATGAAATAGCTGTAATAGAAAAATTTCTTCCTCAACAAGTAGGAACTGAGGAATTAAAAACAATCATAGCTTCAATCATTACTGAAGTTGGTGGTATCTCTCCTGCTGATATGGGCAAGGTAATGGGAGCAGCAACAAAGCAACTGGCAGGGAAAGCCGATGGAAAAGCAATCAGTGCAATTGTAAAAGAACTTTTAAATAAATAATTTGATCATTGATATCATTTTTGCAGTGTTGGTGGTGATGGCCATTTTTCAGGGGTTTCAGAAAGGTCTCATCATTGCAGTGTTATCTATTGTAGGATTGATTGTTGGACTTGCAGCAGCATTAAAGTTAAGTGCAGTAATTGCAGGCTGGCTTGCACAATCAACGAATATCAATGCAAAATGGTTGCCGGTTGCCGCTTTCATTATCATCTTCTTCCTGGTTGTACTTATTGTAAGATGGGGAGCAAAGTTGATTGAAAAAGCAGTTGAATTTGCTTTTCTTGGATGGATAAATAAAGTAGCAGGTGTTGTATTGTATATCATTCTTTATACACTCATCTTTAGTGTTCTGTTGTTTTTTGCAGCTCAATTAAAATTGTTTACTCCACAAACAATTGAAGAATCAAGAACCTATGTATATATACAACCATGGGGCCCGAAAGTGATTGATACAATTGGAACAGTCGTTCCTATCTTCAGCAATGTTTTTGCTGAGCTTCAGGAATTCTTCGAAAAGCTGAGTGGCAAACTATCTGCCTGATACAACGAATCTGCAACTGAATTACAATTT
>JANMOR010000122.1:0-12619 GCA_031369435.1 Chitinophagaceae bacterium | reverse complement strand
GATGCGGAATGAACCATCATTGCCTGTTGTAGTAGAGGTCTTTGTGCCTTTTGCAGTTACAGTAGCCGACGGAACAGGGTCTCCTTTTGAATCGGTTACCTTTCCAGTAACTGTTTTTGTTTGCGCCAGCGCAACATTCGCTAATACAAACAGGCTGAGCATGGTGAGAACAGCTCTCGCAAGTTTCTTCAAAGTCATAATCAGTAGTTTTTAAATTGTTGAGGGTTGTTTACTCAGTAGAAGATGCATAATACCTAAAATTTGAGCAGACATTTGGAGTAATAAATTTTCCAATTCTGTCATATTTGGCAAATAGCAATCGTTCGGCTGTTAAATTACTGTGAATTTAAAGGAAGTTTTTAGTACTGTAAGTCAATAAAACATCATATGTTTAGGTTGCAAAGGACGCAATCGATTGCGGAAATAATTGCAGGGGAAAAATAAATCCTTCATCTCAACAGAATATGGCCAATACAACCCTCAAAAAAATAGCACAGGTATTAGAAATCAGTATATCTACGGTTTCCCGTGCGCTAAAAAATCATCCGGATATTTCTGTTTCAACCAAACAAAAGGTAATGGAACTGGCTCAAACGCTGGAGTATGAACCCAATGCAATGGCAGTTAATCTGCGAAGCAAAAGCACAAAAGTGTTTGGTGTAATGATTCCTTCCATAACCAATAATTTCTATGATTCATTTATTTCAGCAGTGGAAGAAGAGGCAAAAAAATCAGGTTATTCCTTAATGATCCTGCAAAGCGGAGATAATCCAGAAGTGGAGGTTGAAACCCTGAAAATTTATCGTCAGAACAGGGTGAGTGGTGTATTTGCCTGTATTTCGCAGGAAACAACAAATATGGTTCCTTTTCAAAAAATGAAGGAAGCAGATATCCCGATTGTTTTTTTTGATAAAGTTCCTGAAGATGAGTCTTTTAATAAAGTTTGCCTGGCCGATAAAGATGCTGCGGTGCTTGCTGCTGAAACATTGATTGATAAAGGGAAAACAAATATTCTTGCCATTTTTGGAAATGCGCAGCTATCGATCACTAAAAGACGACTTGATGCTTTTTGCGGATACATTCAGCAACACAAAAAAGTGAAACTGATTATTGAATATGCCGGCAGCAGTTTACAGGCAGAAGAAAAAACAGAGCATTATTTTCAACCGAAACAAAAACCGGATGCTGTGTTTTGTATGAGTGATGAAATATTAACGGGTGTAATGAAAACCATTCAGAAAATGAAACTGCATTTACCGGAAGACACCGGTGTAATTGCTTTAAGTGATGGGTTGTTTCCGAAACTCTACTATCCCGAAATAACCTACATCGAAACCAGTGGGTATAAACTTGGCAAACTTGCTTTTGAACGAATGATGGAATGTATGCTTGGAAATACAGAGCCAAAAGAATTATTTATTACTTCCCGCTTTGTTCAGGGAGGATCTTTATAGGTTATTCATTTTTGTTTGTTCCTGTATTTTTACCTGCAAATGAATCAATACAGCAAGAACAATAAAAAATAAACTGCCTATTTTATCAGTTTCAATCAGATCACTCAAAAGATTTAATGTAAGTATCATACTAAGCACTACTCCGCATAACATTGCCAACGCCTTGTCAAAGTGTTCTTTTAATTTATGATAACCTTTAATTGCAATACTGAACATGCTGAATAAAAGTAAGCATAATAGCAAGAGTCCGGGAATACCCTGTTCTATGGCAACCAGCAAAAAATAATTATGTACAGATGACTTTTCTTCATTACTGCTTACCCATGTTTTAAATGCAGCAACAGTATATTCTTTGTAATGTAAGCTGAATGTATTAGGACCGTAACCTTTTAACAACTCTTCATTAACCATTCGCAACCCTGCTATCCAGCGATAGAAGCGTTCCATGGTTGACATATCTTTTAATGTATAGGTTGCTTCAAGGTGCTCGCCAATATTGGTATGCTGGGTAGTGGTGTTAAAATCCGGTGCAAATTTTAAATAGTTATCGTTTTGAATCAACCAAAAAAGACCAATCATGATTGTAATTGCAGATGCAAACAGTAACGACAGTAGAAATTTTTTCCTGATGGCAACCCATGTAATAAGTCCGGATATTAAACAAAGCCAGGCTCCTCTTGAATACGCAAAAAACAAAGCAGTGAGAAAAACCACTATACATATAACTACAATTAATCTTGCCCTGCCCGTTGAAAAATGATACCAAACAAAAAGTATGGGTAACAAACAAACCAATAATGCTGCATAATTTACATGATTCCTGAAAAAAGGAGTTAAGGTTAAATTGATTGATTCAAATGAAAATCCAAACGAAGCGTGTTTGATCAAACTGATCACAACCGGTATCATCATGGCGGCAATCAAGAGTTTTGATGCCAATATAAAATCATCTTTTGTTTTTAAAAAAACCAATCCTCCAAAAACAAATGCTATCAGAAACCATGATTTTGCAAGTATATATTTAATACTTAAAAAAGTTTCGTATGAAAAAAAAACTGAAACCAGCATCCAGCTCAACTGCAGAATTACCAGTAAAAACAAACTGCTTTTTTTTAACTGGCCGGGGAAGATAGAAGGTTGCAGCAACATAATGCTTATTAATGCTGCAGATAATAACAGCATCATTGGTTCATCAGGCAAATCGGTTGAAAGGGAAGCAGTAACAGAAAACTCTGTTGAAAGAGGAATAAAAAAAAGCAAAGCAAAATAAAGTATCCTGATATTGCTGATAAAAAAACAGAAGGCCAGCATAATAAAAGGAAATAGTAATAAGAGTTGTTCTTCTAATAATGTTCCTGCAACAAAACAACTGATTGCTGCCAGCGACGGCAACCACCACTTTAATAGTTCCTGTTTTGTAAATAGCTGCTGCATATTATCTCGATTTCATGCGTGCTCTCCATTCAATTAACAGCAACAATAACACAGAAAAGATAAAAGACAATAAAGCAGCCATCAGCATGCCCGCCACAATCTTTGGCTTATCTTTCTTTAAAGCAGGCAATGCTTCTTCAATTACAAATAAGGCGCTTACATTATTTACACTGGTGTTGAATTGCTGAATCAATTTTTCCTTTTCATTGAGCTGGCTGATCAGTTCTGCTTTTCTTGCAATGAGAAAGGCATCAGCACTTTCCTTTAAATTGTTTTCAACCTGCATCAATGAATCCCTTTGTGCATTGAAATCAATACGCAGCTTTTGTAAAATTTCCACCTTCATATTATTCACAGCTACTACGCTTTTTTCATTCACTCTTTTTACAATTGTATTGGCAATGGCTGCCGCCAGCTTTTTATCTGTATCCCATACATTTACTTTTACATGGCCAAATTCATTTTTATGTATGCGAACATTCTCCTTATACTCTTCATTAGCTGAGTAGATGGCTTTATCGCCACTGGTTTTGATTTTATAATGTTGCAGGAGGTTAAAGCTATCAACCATAAAACGGCACATTTCTTCACTTCGGGCAATTGCCATTAAACGATCATTATCAAATTCGCCACCATAATAGAAATATTGCTCCCAGAATTCAGTACGATAAATATTTGCCCGATCACCCAGATTTGGATTGGCTGCAGTAAAGATGGCGGAGCTTCTGAAATAAGGCTTTTGAATAAAAAGAATTGCTCCCGTAGAAACAGTTGCAAGAAATACAATGAGGATACATTGTTTCCAGCGTTGTTGGATGACCTCAAATACAATATCTAAATTCATCATAAGCAGATGTATAAAGGCGGCTAAAATACAATAGTTTTTTTTTCAGTTACATGAAATAAATCAAGGTTCGTTTTGTACTACCTGCACATTCCGGTTAAAACTTTCATCAAGCGATATAAATGTTTCTGTACGTTCAATGCCTTTTATTTTCTGCAAAGCATCATGTAACACATAACGAAGTTGGGTTATGTCTTTACAAACAACTTCAATAAACATACTGTAGTTTCCTGTTGTATAGTTCAACCGAACAATCTCGGGAATCTTCTTAAGATCTTTGGCCACCGTATCATATAAAGAACTTTTTTCAAGATAAATGCCAACAAAGGCTGTAATATCATAACCTAATGTTTTTAAATCAACATTGAGTTTTGTACCTTTAACTATACGATGCTCCTGCAGTTTTTTTATCCTTACATGAATGGTGCCGCCGGAAACAAATAGTTTTTTTCCAAGATCTGCATAAGAGATCTGTGCATCTTCCATCATTTCAGAAATAATCTGAAGATCCAGTTTGTCAAGATTCAATTTGCCTGCCATTTTTAATTCGGTTTTTAATATTTATTCAATATTACTGACAAAATTTTAGAATATATCGAAACTTTTAAAATATTTGTTTGATAATTTGCAATGAATACGTTGTTTGTCTTAATATTGCATTATAAATGTTCTTTGAACGATATACTGTGGAGTGATGAAAATTTAGGCAGACATGCCCTCTCGTCTCGGGGGTGGAGATTACAGGATAAATATAGCATAGAGCCGGTTGTTTAGAAATAAACAGCCGACCGGGGTCGACCACCGAACTTTGTGCTACAACTAACTGCTCCGTGGAGGTTCGATCCCTCCCTCTACAGCAAAACAGCAGAAAAATCCAAAATACAAAAACCAATGTCCAAGGTGCTCGGTTTGGAATTTGGGCATTGATGATTGGATTTTACTTTTTGTTCTTTTACACTGTGGGGTGATGAAATATTAGGCAGACATGCCCTCTTGTCTCGGGGGTGGAGGTTACAGGATAAATATAGCATAGAGCCGTTTGGTTAGCAATAACCACTCGACCAGGGTCGACCACTGAACTTTGTGCTACAACTAACTGCTCCGTGGAGGTTCGATCCCTCCCCCTACAGCAACTAATTTGGAAACCGTGACGCATATAGTAACGGTGCCGGCCAACGAGTCGGTATTATATTCTTCCATCTACATCTTTTCTCATGCTTTTCTACTGGCCTTTTGTCTTTTACAAAGGGCCCCTTTATTTCAGGTACCTTCCTTTTCTTTTCCTGATTTTTATTTCCCTTTCAACATTCACTATTGTTTTGTGGTTTTGAGTTTGTACTTTAAAGCGCAAATTGTTTTATGAACAAACAAACGGTTCAGCATTTAATTGATCGGGTTCTGTCAGATCTTAAAGACGGACTCTCTGAACAGCTCACTTACCATAGTGTTCATCATACTATGGATGTAATTGAACAAACGATGGCAATTGCTAAAAGAGAAGGAATCAGCTCAGCAAGAGATTTGTTATTATTAAAAGTTGCAGCATTGTATCATGATACTGGTTTTCTGTTTGTTTATAAAGGACATGAAGAAGAAAGTTGCAAGAAGGCGAAGAAAGAATTACCCCCATTAGATTTTACAGCAACTGAAATCGACAGGATATGTGGAATGATCATGGCAACAAAAATTCCACAGCAACCAAAAAATCTGTTTGAACAAATACTCGCCGATGCAGATCTTGATTATCTCGGAAGAACTGATTTTAAAAAAATCAGCAATTTGCTGGAAGCAGAGTTTATTCTTTACGGAATTACAAAAGACAAAACTTCTTTTGAAAAACTTCAGATTGAATTTTTAAGCTCTCATGAATATTTTACAAAATCCTCCCGGCAACTCCGTTCACCTGTAAAAAAGCAAACCATTGAAGAGCGTTTGAAAAACTACCAGATACATCATTCACATAAGAAGAATACATGAGTCACCCGATAAAATTGCTGAAGCTATTGAACATTCATCCCTCTGAATGGCCATTGGTTCGAAGGCTTTTTTTATTACAATTTTTCCAGGGAGCAGGAATTGCTTTATTCTTTACATCGGCATTGTCACAGTTTCTTGATCGTTATCCCATTTCAGAACTGGCTTATGTCTTTATGATTTCAGCAGTTTTATTATGGATTACCGGTTATCTGTGTAATAAATTAGAACATCATCTCAGTGTGCATAAACTGAGTCTTGTTTTGACTTTGATTATGGCCACCAGTATGTTTTTGTTCTGGATTTTTGAATTTGCATTTGCTTCGGGATGGTTCTTTTATATTATGCTTGCCTGGTTCAATGCATTATACCTTATCAATAATCTTGAGTTCTGGGGAATAGCTGCACAACTCTATGATGTGAGGCAAAGCAAACGTCTCTTTGGCGTAATCAGCTCCGGTGATATACCGGCAAAATTTCTTGGTTATACCATTGCATTGCTACTGGTACCATATATAGGCACACAAAATCTTTTATTGGCAGGGTTTGTTGCCATGTTGTTATCGTTATTGTTTATACAAGGCATCTTTAAAACCGGCGAGCTTGAAAGCATTGCCCGGCCGGTACATAAAGTAAAACAACATCATACATCCGGGCTGTCTGCATTGATCCGGAATTTCAGTGGAAACAAATTGATCATGACAACAGCCGTACTGTCAATGCTTGCATTTACAGGCTTTGTATTAATTGAATATGCATTTTATGCAGAAATAAAAGAATCGGATAGCTACAAATCAGATTTATCTTTTGCTGCTTTTACGGCAGCTTTTATGGGTGGATCAAGATTGGTGGCATGGATTTTAAAACTTGGTTTTACAAGCAGGATTGTTGCAGGAATTGGAAACAGGAATGCGTTATTAATTACTCCCATTGCTGTTTTAATCTTTAACGTAATTGTTTTACTGATTGTAAATTTTAATCCGGGCAGCAAGCTTATTTTATATGTTTTTGGTTCAGCAGCTATTTTGGTTGATGCATTAAGAGCTTCCATTAACTCCCCGGTACTATTAACCATTTTACAACCGCTTTCTGCACCTGAGCGATTGAGAGCACATAATATTGTAAAAGGAATCATGGATCCTTTTGCTTATTTAGCCATCGGTCTTCTTCTGTTTACATTGTACAAACTTAATATCTATCAGCTTGAGATCTTATGTTATGTACTCATTGCTGTTTCGGTTGTATGGGCTGGCTATGTATTTCTTATTCAAAAACATTACCTGAAAGTATTAATACAAACCATCAGCAGCCGCTATTTTACCAATGAAGAATTCAATGTGTATGAAAAAGGTACATTAGAAAAAATAACAGAGAAAATCAATACCGGAACTGAACTGGAAGTATTATACCTCCTTAAATTACTGGAGCAAAGAAAAGATATTACCAATGAACAATTAATAGCTGCTTCATTAAAGCATCCATCAATAAATGTTTGTCTTACTGCATTAGATAGCATTCAGCGCAAACAAATGCATGCAACAGTTTCAGATGTGGAGGTGCTCATTCATAACAGTACCAACTCCATTATTCGTGCAAAAGCAATGAAAGTGCATGCAGCACTTGCGTTTAATTACAATCTTGTATCAGGATATCTTTCTTCCGGTGATCCTTTGCTGCAAGAGGCTGCCATTATCAGTATCATTAAATACAGTAAAACGGAAGAAGAAAGAAAACCTGCCGTTGAGTTGTTTATGCAGTTGTCAGGTTCAGCAGAAAAAGAAAACCGATTGAATGCTTTAACTGTCATCAGTGAAACAACTGACCCGCTATTTGAAAAACAGTTGTTACAACTCTTAGATGACGGTGATGCCACAGTTCAAAAAGCCGCCATCAAGGTAATTGGCAAAGGATTTTACCCTGAAGCTCTCAGGCAACTCACTCAACGTTACAGCCTGCATGAAAAAGAAATTACAGAAGCTTTCATCAGCGCAGGAAATAAAAGTCTTAGCTGTATTTCTCAATTATTGCTCAATCAGCAAATCAATAAAAAGCAACAGCAAAATTTAATAATGGCATGTGGAAGAATAGAAGGGGTAGAGGCGCAATCGCTTTTATTAAATTTTTTGTCAAGGCTTCCTGCAGAAAACAATACCATTATTAAAGCGCTCAACCGGTCAAATTTTCATACCGATGAAAAAAGCATTCCAACAGTTGATCGTGTTACGCATGACTACCTCATCAGGGCCGTTGAGGTTTTGTTTATGCTTAACAGCTTACATGAGTCGCATCAGGCAAAAGGAGTTCTGTTTAATTCCCTGCATTATGAATTGCTTGAGCTTAGAGAAACTTTGCTCAATCTGTTTTCTTTTTATTCTGAAAAAGAACAGGTTGATAAAATCAGGAAAGCATTACAACTTAATAAAAAAGAAGCTGCCGCCAATGCACTTGAATTGATAGAAGTAACCATCAAAAAAGAATATGCCTCTACCTTCAACACCATCTTTGAAGAATCAGATATTGCCTATCGTAGTTCATTATTAAAGAAAGTAATGCCTGCATCTGTATTCACAAATATCGTCTCAGTTGTAACAAGGGTGCTGGAGGAAGAAAAAGATAATTTCAATCACTGGACCAAGGCCTGTTCGTTACATGCCAGCAAAAAGGATCATATTAAAATTGACAGAAGCCTGATTCAGAAGTATCTTCAATCAGAAAATATTCTTTTACGGGAAACCGCCGCTTACGCTGTACTTTAAAGAAAAGACAATGAACTCATCCCCCGATAAACTTTTGATGTTTGAAAAAGTGCTGATATTAAAATCACTTAACCTGTTTAGCGAAACACCGGAAACAATCCTGTCGGAACTGGCTCCACTAATGGAAGAAATAGAATACGAGCAGGACACGGTCATCTTCAAAGAAGATGAAATCGGTGATTCGATGTTTGTGATTTATAAAGGCGAAGTAAAAATTCATAAAGCAAATACGACACTCGCCATTTTAAAAGAAAAAGAAGTGTTTGGAGAATTGTCTTTGCTCGATTCAGAATCAAGATCAGCTTCTGCAACCTGTCATACCGATTGTTTTCTTTTCAAAATTGACCAGGATCCGTTTTATGAATTACTGGAAGCTAGACCCGAAATTGCCAGAGGCTTTATTAAGATTCTTTGTCAACGGTTGAGGATACAAAATGAAAAATCAATCATCAATAAGTCCTGATACTGTCGAGATGTATTTTATTTTTTGGCATCTACAAAAAACATATCCACTTCACCTTTGTTCTTGATGGCAATTTTACCACGGGTTGTAAAATGAAATGCAGTTGCTGCTGCTTCATGGGTTGATTGTGATACATTGATATAGCCTGGGTTTGAATTCTGTTGAAGCCTTGCTGCAACATTTACTGTATCGCCCCAGATATCATATGCAAATTTCTTTGAACCAACTACCCCTGCAATAACAGCACCGGTATTGATCCCGATCCTGATATCAAAAAAACGTTCGCCTGTTTTTTCCCGTATGGCTTTTGTTTTATTAATAAACTGCAGGATATCTATTGCTGCTTCAATCATATCATGCGCATGCGTGCTGCTTTCTGTTGGCAAGCCTGCTACACACATATAACTGTCGCCGATGGTTTTGATCTTTTCAATATTATATTGATTAATGATCTCATCAAAGGCGCTGAAATAATAATCAATTTCTTTAACCAGTTCACCAGCCGTTAGTTGTTCGCTGATATGTGTGAAGTTGACAAAGTCAGTAAACATCACTGTTACATCTTCGTATCGTCTTGGTGTTGCAGTGCCCGATAACTTCAGTTCATGTGCCGTTTCCACAGGCAGAATATTCAATAACAGTTTCTCCGATTTTGCCTGCTCTTTTTCCAATTCCTGCTGCTTGGCTACCAGCCTTCGTAATGCTTCGTTCTTTGTGTTTTCAAAAGTATTAGTTACCAAAAAGAAAATAAGCACCAGCCCTGAAAGAGCCAGTGTCAGGAACATGAGATGATATTTTACATCGTAGGTAAATGGGAAGGCGTCATTCCTGCCTTTAACAATGGCAAATACAATTACATAGAGCACTGAAAGTATGGCGAAAAAAAAAGCTGCTTTATAATTGCTGAAGATTAATACGATGGGAGAAGTTAAAACTATAAAAGGTGTTACAGGCGAAATAAACAATCCACCTGAATACATGACCAATATTGTATTTAAAAAGATCGTGTACACTCCAAAGATCAGCCCCATTGTATATAAATGAATGCCGGTTTTTAACAGGTAAGGTTGCAGAAAGAAAAAAACCGCCGAAACAATCATGGCGTAAACACCTACTTCGAAACCGATGAAATAACTCATGACACCATAACTGATGGCGAATAAAGTGATGAGAAAATTAATAGTAATGAAGAGCCTGTGCCTGCGGATGCTGTCCTGATCATCGCTCAGCTTTGCAGGTAAAAAAGAATCGAGCCAATTGGTTAGTTTGCTACTCACGCCAGTTTTAATTTACGTCGCTTCTTATACATTTCTGCAATAAACAGGATATCAAAAATGGCTACAACAAAATAAATGACAGACAAAAAATGGTTATCCGGATATTTTGATTGAAACATGATGCTGATCAATCCTGTTCCTAAAAACTTCGCCCATGCAAGCACAACAGAATGTTCGGGAAAGTTTGGGACAAACAATAAACTCAAAAAACTTACCGACATCACAACGTTTACAATGTAAGCATCATTAACCCCCATGGGTAAATCGTATTGCACCATAAAATAACAAGACAATGGAATACTGCCCGCCAATCCTATTGCCATTAACCAACGGATGTTCTTTTTAAAAAACTCAGTTGTAAATTGTTTGTGCCCATATTTAAATGTATTGTACAGAATAAACATATCCAGTACCAACCAACCCCAATAAGCAAGCACCAATGCTTTGCCCATATCAGGTACCCAGAAAATGGCACCACCCACTTCGTTCCCGAAATTGCAGACCACTGCAACAACAGGAATCACTACCGTCTTTTGTTTTAACGCTGTTCGAATGATAGCGATGTATGCAACAATCCATAACAGGGCACCAATAAAGAATAAGGTAATTTGAACAGGTGTGTAATTAGCTGTATCAAACCATGGATGTGGTTCTTTCAGATATTCCCAGATCGTCATTGTTTATAATTTTTGTGGTGAATAACATCAATGTTTCTTTTTTGAAAAGAGTCCTGCAATAAATGCCCACACAGATTTCAGGAACAGTATAATAGCAAGTAAAAGTTCCAACCACCATGGTTCATATGATTTCCACGGCAATCCTTTATCATAACGTTTCTCATCATGATTTCTGAATGGAGCCAGCAAATCAGGTTCATGCAAATTCCAGATTTCACATAGAGGAGCTTTTGTATCGGATGCATCAATGATTGCATTCACAGCTCTGCGTGCTGCTTCATTGGCGCCTTCCATTGTAGCGAGGTCAGTAAATGTTTTTACATAATCTGCTGCCAGGAAAAGATTGGGGATAGCGGTATATGCATCGGGTCGTAAATCCCATGAGTTAACAGTATTCACCAATAACGGCTCTTCATCTTTTTCTCTAACCCTGTTACCGGGGATAGCTTTGATGTCTCCATCAATATGCCAGATGGCTGGTGTTTGTTTGGGCAACACATGCTGACCATCTACATTTAAACTGTCGGTAATTTGTTTCCATATTTCATCTTTGATCTGGTCATGCGTACAATCTTCTGCAGGCATTCCGTTAGACCCGGCTTCATTCCAATCCGATACATCAACCGATAAAATGGTTCTTATTTTCCCATCGCCTTTTGATCTTATATCATAATCTTTCCAGAATTGTAATTGAGAAATAGATGTTATGGCCCAGGGTGAATCAGAATAAATACAATGTCCATCAACCAAATTTGTTTCTTCAGGTAAATAATATTGTACACCATTCATCCATGCAACACTAGGTGCTAAGTTGATAATACCCTGCAGCGTTTTATCGGCAGTTAGCATTTCCTTTGAAATTAACTCAGCCGCCCGTTCAACCGGAACGGCCAATAAATAATAATCGCCTGTTACAGTGGAAACATGATTAGTATTTTTATTAAAGATGGTAGCGCCTGAAATTTTATGGTCCTTCATTTCAATGGCAGTTACTTCATGATGTTTAAAATACTTTACACCCTTTGAAGTTAAATACTCAAGCCAGGGGTCGATCCAAACTCTTGTTGTTGGTCCGTTTAATACACGATCGGTATGCACACCCGGGTTTGCAATATTAAAAATGAGTTGCAGAAAAATATCACCGCCTGTTTTGGTACTTGCAAATTTTGCATTGGCTGCAACCAGTGTCCTTGTTAATCCCTGCACCAGCAATGAACGGTATGCATCAGAAAAGCGATCTGCTTCCAGGTAATCCCACCAGCTGAGTTTTTCATAATCATTAGTTCTGCGATCAAAACAGGAGGTCATCAGTTGCCATACTCTTTGTGCAAAGAATGTTTTCTCTTCTTCTGTTAAACCTGTATCAGCATGAAGACTATCAATAGCTGCTTTTAAATCGCTGAAAGAACGGGGAAAGTTTACAATGGTTGTAATGGGTCTCTTACCTTTTCTTGCCAGCATCACCCTTTCAGTTGAAGTAAGATTATCATAAACCGTTGCCTTGCTTCCATCCTGGTTGGTAAACGGAATACGTTTCATGGTATCCGTTACATGTTTATAGAAACCAGGAAAAAAGCGAAAACCATGTTCACCCGGTAATGGCTGATCTTTTTCTTCTCCCGGCATTTTAATGTGAACGCTTCTTGCTTTGCCACCTGCATACTGTTTATGACGATCATACACTTCCACTTCAAATCCACGTTCAATTAATTCATGAGCTGCACTCATTCCCGCTACACC
>JANMOR010000089.1:0-2388 GCA_031369435.1 Chitinophagaceae bacterium | reverse complement strand
GATATAAATAAAGCTGAGTAAATAGCTCACCAATGTATGCAACAATGGTTTTAATGCATCAAATGTATATCCTTCCGGTACTTTTAATTCCAATACCATAATGGTAATAATAATGGCTAATACTCCATCGCTGAAAGCTTCCAGTCTTCCTTTTGTCATAAAATAAACTGTTTGAAATTTAAGATAGTTATTTCTATGTATTGGTAGTTACTAAAAATAAAAAGCCTCCCCATAGGGAGGCTTTTTATAAAGTGGTTTTATTTATTTTGTTGCTGTTAAACTGGCCATTGTATAATCTGCATTCAATCGTGCAATATTGCTAATGGATATTTCTTTAGGGCAAACAGCTTCGCATGCACCTGTATTGGTACATGAACCAAAACCTTCTTTATCCATTTGTGCAACCATGTTCAATACTCTTGTTTTCCGTTCAGGTTCTCCTTGCGGCAGCTGATTGAGATGACTTGCTTTAGCACTCACAAACAACATAGCCGAAGAATTTTTACAGGCCGCAACACAGGCACCACAACCAATACAGGAAGCTGCTGCAAATGAAGCATCTGCTTTTTCTTTATCAATGGGCAATGAATTGGCATCAACTGCATTACCGGTGTTGACGCTGATAAAACCACCGGCCTGGATAATACGGTCGAAAGCTGAACGATCAACCATGAGATCTTTGATCACCGGAAATGCATTGGCTCTCCAGGGCTCTACCACAATGGTATCACCTTCATTGAAAGCACGCATGTGCAACTGGCAGGTGGTGTTGGCTTCCCATGGTCCATGCGGACGACCATTGATATACATACTGCACATACCGCAAATACCTTCACGACAATCATGATCAAATGCAATGGGATCTTTTCCTTCTCCAATGAGTTCTTCATTCAACACATCAAACATTTCAAGGAAACTCATTTCCTGTGAGATATTCTTTGCATTGTAATTTTCGAAACCGCCTTTGTCGTTGCTGTTTCGCTGACGCCACACTTTGAGTTTTACATTGATATTCTTATGTTCCATAAAATCAAAAACGATTTTAAAATTATTTGTAAGAACGTTGGCTTGGTTTCACCACTTCATAATTCAATTCTTCTTTGTGTAATTGCCATTCATGATCCCCTTTCATCTCCCAACTTGATACATACATGAATTGTTCATCATGACGTAATGCTTCTCCTTCATCTGTTTGGTGTTCTTCACGGAAATGACCGCCGCAACTTTCTTCTCTGTTCAATGCATCCAAACACATTAATTCACCCAGTTCAATAAAATCGGCTACACGATTGGCCTTATCCAATTCAGGATTCATTTCATTGATCTCACCCGGTATGCGTACATCACTCCAGAACTCCTGTTTCAACAATTGAATTTCTTTGATGGCATGCTTTAATCCTTCGGCATTACGGGCCATGCCACATTTATCCCACATGATCTTACCTAAACGTTTATGAAAACTTTCAACTGTTTTAGTTCCTTTAATGCCCATGAGCATATGAATACGGTCACGGACTTTACTCTCTGTTTCAGCAAAAGCAGGATGATCAGTTGAAATGGATTTCACCCTTATTTCATCAGCAAGATAATTTCCAATAGTATATGGAATTACAAAGTATCCATCGGCCAAACCCTGCATCAGTGCACTGGCACCGAGTCGGTTGGCACCATGATCGCTGAAGTTGGCTTCGCCTAAACAATATAAGCCGGGAATATTTGTCATCAGTTCATAATCAACCCATAAGCCACCCATTGTATAGTGTACTGCCGGGTAAATCCGCATCGGAAATTCGTATGGATTTTCACCGGTGATCTTATCATACATATCAAAGAGGTTACCATACTTTTCTTTCACTACATCTTTGCCCATTTGTGTAATGGTTGCAGCGTCGGCATCAATTCCTCTTTTACCTGCTTCAATTTTTCCATAGCGTTGAATGGCTGCAGCAAAGTCGAGATAAACTGCCTGCTTACTTGTACCAACACCATAACCGGCATCGCAGCGTTCTTTGGCTGCACGGCTGGCCACATCACGGGGAACGAGGTTACCAAAAGCAGGATACCTGCGCTCTAAATAATAATCTCTTTCTTCTTCCGGAATATCAATGGACTTTCTTGTTTCGCCTTGTTTTTTCGGAACCCATATACGTCCATCATTTCTTAAAGACTCACTCATCAACGTTAATTTACTTTGATGATCGCCACTAACAGGAATACAAGTTGGGTGAATTTGTGTGAAGCAGGGATTACTGAAATAAGCTCCTTTCTTGTGGGCTTTCCATGCAGCAGTTACATTACAGCCCATGGCATTGGTTGACAAATAAAATACATTTCCATAACCACCGCTGCATAACAGTACAGCATGACCGAAATGGCGTTCAAGTTCAC
>JANMOR010000077.1:0-4366 GCA_031369435.1 Chitinophagaceae bacterium | reverse complement strand
AGTAAATTAAAATGCAGTGAAAACAAACCATTGATGAAAATAACATCAGGTCTTACTTCTTTATACAACTCCTGCAATGTATTCCGGGATGCTGCTTTGTAATTCCAATACATCACTTTGGCCATTTGTTCCCAGTTATTCCATTCATTTACCTTGATACCGGGTAATATTCCAGCTTCATTCATTTCATGGGGTTTACATACAACATAAAAATCCAGTTGCTGATGCATTTGCCTGATGAGATTAACCAATGATTGAACAGGACCTCCTGCTTTGTAAGCAGGATAAAAATGATCATAAAGAATGAGGACACGTTTTTTCAAAAATGAATTACAGTTTAATACGCATGAACCGATCAGCGGCCCAGTAACAGAACCAGATAAAAATTAAATTCTTGATAATTGAATTAACACACATCAGGATGTCTGTTTCAATTTGAACGGAGTTAAGAAATAAAATAGGAAACCATAGAACAAGTGTTGGTTTCTTTTTAATGATATTAAGTAACATAATAATAACTACTGAAAAAAACATGCCGTAAAAAATCATGAAAAAGATACCACCCTCTACGCCATAATTTCCATAAGCTTCCCCCATCGGACTAATGTTCATACTATAGCCTTCAATAATAAATCCAGTAAACCGCTCCATGTTTTCATGACCTCCGGACATGGGTTTATCGGGCCAAAATAATCTTGGAACAAAGGAAGCCGCAATGGATTTAAAGATTGTTTCACCTTCAGCAAAAGGGGCCCTGTTGGGTACATGGTCCATTACCTTGCCAACGATCATACCCTGGTTAAAACGGTTCACCGTTGGAAACATCAACGTCAAATCAAAAAAGCGGCCGGGTTGGGTAAGACGATCAACAATTAAATTAAAGAAAGCCTTTGTATTGCCCTGTTCACCGCCTGCCTGGCCCCTCCATGCAATATCTCGGTAATCAGCTTTTACACTTTGCAGAATCAATACAAAAAGAAACCCTACTATAAACAACGTAAACTTTAGTGAAGTTTTTATTTTTTGGCCCAATAAAAGCAAAATGACTGTAAGTGCCAGTGTATATACAAGTTCGCCAAACATGCCCTGAGCAAGGGACTGTGCAAGAATAAAAACTCCACCTCCCAACAAAAACCATATTCGGTTTTTTGAATCAGAAAAAAAAGTATAAAGAATCCCCACATATAACAGTAAGCTGAACAGGTAGGCTATATAATATAAATCTCCGGGAATAAATATTTTCATAATGCCTGATACAACTCCTATTATTATCAGTAAAGTTCCAATACTACCTTTGCCTTTGAGATAAACTCTTACTTCACTGATAGCCCGCATATACTTAGGTTGATTGGAGCCTCTTAATAACCCCGGAAGTTTGATGCCAATGATCATGGCAACAATAGCAGGAAACATAAAGCCATAGTAAGCTTCGGCAGTTACGCCCATATCGTATTTTAATGCAATAACCAATGCATCATCATTATATACATGATAAACAATGGAAGGCATCAGCATACATTGAAACAAGGCCAGCAGGATGGGTATGTCCAGGATATTATAATTCTTGCCGATTGAATCAATAAAATTAAGCAGGATATAAATGAACAGCCCAATGGCCAGAATTTCCTCTATCATCATTCCCTCTACAAGGGTAAAGAACAGAGCAATCACTGTTGCAATAATGCCATATATAATTCTATTGAAATTCATATAACCCGCTCAAGTGTTTCAGCAATTGCTGAAAAAGAAAACTGTTCAATGTTTATTTTGCTCAAAGCTCCCATTTTTTTCAGATGTTCTTTTGATGCTGCCAATTCCTTCATTGCTACTGTAAGTGCTGTCCCGTTTTGTGCAGGAAAAATAATTCCGTTTTGCTTTACTAACTCTTTTGCACACCCACATTGATCACTGACAATAACAGCTCTTGAACAGGCCATAGCTTCATTTACACTCAAGCCCCAGGTTTCGCCGGGCCCTTTTGAGGGCAGTACAAACACATCCCCCAAACGATACACAACAGGCATTTGCTGTTGGTTCTGAAAATCAAGAAACAAAATGCGTTTGTCTGTCAATGCTGTTTTTTTTAATTCCGCTTCCAGTACCCCGTTGCCCACAATCAATAAACGAAGATCGGGATTATCAATGGCCCGGAAGGATTGTATCATTAAACAGGGATCTTTTTTAGGTTCGAGCTTTCCGGCAAATAAAAACACAATACAATGTTCAGGGATACCCAACTCTTTTTTCCAGGTAGTAGCTTTTTGTTCATAGGATCCGTCAGTATCGTAGAATCTTTTGTTCTCAACAGCAAGAGGAGCATATTTAAGCTGCTGTGTTTTTAAACCATGTTTTAGAAAATAGTTCTTATTGTCTTCTCCTGCATAAATAGCTATATCAACAAAACTGTAAACCCATTTTAAAAAAAGTCTCCTTGCTGCTTTTTTCAGTGAAAAGCCATTTGCTTCATCCAGTAAAGTAGAATCGCCCCGGAAGATGATTTTCTTTTTACCCTTGAACCAGCGCAATACTTTTAAATGACTTTTAAAACTCCAGCCGTATATGAGAATAGCGTCAGGATTATATTGTTCTATCCGCACAATCAAATCTTTGTTGATGACACCATTAAAATGCCCTGCACCGGGATCAGGTGAAATATTTTCAACAAACTCATGCTCATATCCATCCAGCAAAGGAATATCCCATTTGATTTCCCGTTTAAAATCAGGGTCATAAACAAGCCCGTCTTTTGTTTGGCCCCAGGTATAAAAAACTTTAATTGAAATGTTATTTCGCTGCGTTAATAAACGGAATAAGGGTGCATTGTATTGAATAGGGTGGGTTGTAATGATGGCTAATTTTTTCAAGCGGTCACCTCCCTTTCAATTACTTCAGCAATTTTTTCCAAAGAAAACTGTTCAATATGTTTTAACGCTAATTGTCCCATTTCAGTTGCTTTCTTTTTATCAGCAAATTGTTGCAAACAAAATAATAATTCCTGTTCGCTTCCCGATTTAAAAACAAACCCCGTTTGTCCCTTCACAATCAATTCAGGTGCACAACCACATTGATCACTTACAATGGCAGCACGGCCGCAAGCCATTGCTTCATTTACAGCAAGCCCCCATGTTTCGCTATTGCTTGGCAGTACAAATACATCTGCCATACGATAAACCCAGGGCATTTCAGATTGATTTTTAAACGGTTGAAAAATGATGCGATCATCTTCTTTAGCCAGCTCTTTCAGCATATGTTCCTGCTCGCCACTGCCAACTAATACAAGCCTGTACAAATGATTCTTTACCTGTTTGAATACATTGATCAGTACATCTAATTGTTTCAATCCATAAAATTTTCCTGCATATAAAAAAACAATTGCATCTCCAGGTATATCCAATTTTTTTCTTTCTGCTGCAGCTTGTAATTCCCATTGAATTGAGTTGAAAGAAAACCTGCTATTATCAATTGCATGAGGAGCAGCAGTTAATTGCTGTTCGTTTAAACCATATTTCAGAAAATATTGCCGGTTATATTCACCAACATAAAAAGCTTTATCTACGTTCCTGAAAATAAATCTTAAGATGAGCGTCTGAAAAAAAAGGCTGGCCCCTTTTTTTTTATTTTTCAAATGAGAATCGCCTCTGAAAAAAAGTTTAGGCAACCCTCCCAATTGCTGCATTAATTTAAAATGACTGAATACGCTCCACCTGTACAGCAACACAGCATTGGGCTGCCATTCGTTTATTTTTTTTCTCAAACCCGGATTGACAATTCCCCAAAAACGGTTAGAGTCTGGTTGTTTAGATGAGTTGTAAACAAACTCATGTTTATATCCGTCAGTCAAAGGAATATCCCAACTGCGCATGATGCCAAACCTTGCATCAAATACTCCATCTTTTGATTGTCCCCATGTATAAAACACTTTCACATCAATGATCTTTCTTTCGCTCAATAACCTGAACAAAGGTGCATTGTACTGAATGGGATGAGTTGTAATGATAGCTAAGCGTGGAAGGCCTTTCTTCAAAGCGGGTACTTTATATCATTTCAAAAAATGAACTGATCAGCAACAAATAAATGAGTGATGAAGGGTGCTGCCCTGATACCAAACTCTTTACGAAGTTTATTACTGAGCCATACACCTCTTACTATTTTCTTAACTATATTCTTAAATGTTAAGCCATATTCTTTTTTATTCACTTTTGATATATTGGAATCATGTACCACATACACCAGTGCAGCAAAAGGAATGGGTTGCAGAACGGCTCCCTGCTGGTCCAATACTCTTTGCTTCACCCATCCATGATCAGTAAAGAGATTATAATCCTGCCAGTCATCTGAACTAAAGTCTGGTATTTTTACAAGATCT
>JANMOR010000071.1:0-1641 GCA_031369435.1 Chitinophagaceae bacterium | reverse complement strand
AAACATGTGGTTCGCTTTCAGATATTATCAAATTGTTTGATGAATTGGAAACAGTTGATCCGCAACGCTTCCGCATTTTTACCAATGCGGATGGATTTACTTCCATTGGAAGTGTGAAAGAATTTTTTGCCATGTTGCAGGTAATTGAAAGCAGCACACCAGAGAAACAAATTGATTTCTTCGGATCTGTCATCAATGGATCAACCGTGCAGGATTTGCTGATCAAATGGTTGACTGAATTACAAAAGTTGATCATCGATCGCAAAGATTTACGCTTACTGGCATTGGCTTTATACAGAATTCTGAATCAGTTGGCCATGTACATTGTTTGTATTCAGAAAGAAGATTTTGATATAGCTAAAGTGCCGATGAATAAAGTGTTCTCATTGATACAGCGGCACGTAAAACAGTGGGTTGATCTTATTGCAACAGGTGTGTTTGCTCCTGCTGAAATTAAAATGGTCAAAACCATTGGCGATGATATTGAAATAGAAATGAAACGGGTACAAACAAATGGAGAAACAACGGCGAAGCCAAAATACATGCGTGTATTAAAACAATTGCTTGATATCATCAGAAGCATTCCATAATGAATACAACTGCAAACCATATCATCAAACATGCAGCACTCGATTTTCAATACAATGGAAAAACGGATGGCTTTGCATTTCAGCAGGATGTAAAAGATTGGTTTGATGAATTCATAGCAAAGCTCAATGATGAAATGTATGAGTTAAATACCGATGATCAAATCATTTCAATTGATACTCTTCAATTGGAAGTAGAACTGTCAGGAACCGATTGGCGTCAACAGGCAGCACAAAAGATCATGAAGCAATTGAAAGACAGGGTACGATTGATCAGAACAGGAGTTGTTTCATTAACAGGTTATACAGAAAAAACGTCTATACAGCATTTTGCAGAATTATTTCTTTACTACCTGCAATATGGAAACCTTCCATGGTATGCATTACCTGTTACATCAGAAATATGGAATCAGCAAGTTGAAACATTGCTGATCCAGGCTGATGAAAAATTTGTACAGGCATTGAAAAAACTGCTTTCGCAATCAAACATCAGCAGGGAACGGATATTACAAACAGTTCCTTTTCAAACAGCAGTTGAATTATTCCGTACTGCATCGGTACAGCAACCCTTTATTCATCAACGGTTGGTTCATGATCTGCAGCTGTTAATGAAGATTGCCATCATTCATCATTATAGTGATTTGAAAAAAGTTGTTTATCATGCTTTCCTGCTGAATCTTTCAGAAAAAGCGGATGCCCTGCAGATCAAACATGAACTGGCACTATCGATACACAGGAAAGCGTTGATCAATCCTGCAATTGTTGAATCAATCAAAGATCTTCAGTTTCAATCGCAGCGGCTGATCGCTTTAAAAAAAGAACTCACCGAAGAAGATAAAAAAACAAAAGTAAAAAGGGAAGGAAGAAAATACAGGCAGCAAAAACAAATCAAAGAACAGGAAGAGATTATACAGCAGCAGGAAAGTTTGCAATTATTGGCCAACCAACCGGTTTTTATTTCAAATGCAGGACTTGTTTTGGTTGCCGCTTTTCTTCCCGCTTTGTTTGAAAAAGCAAAACTCAGTGTTGATCATCAAATTCAATATGTAGATAA
>JANMOR010000061.1:0-3387 GCA_031369435.1 Chitinophagaceae bacterium | reverse complement strand
TGTAAATTATGGATGTAAATAAAATATTAAGTGCCGATTTCCTTGACATCCTGTTCGAAGGCAGGAATAAGGAGTATGGTGCTTATGAACTCCGGAAAAATTACGATAAGAGGCTAAGAACTGCCTTGTTGATTACAGCCGGTACTGCACTTCTTATTTTTGTTGTTGTTATTGTTGGCAGAAGTGTAGGGGCAGCCGATAAGAACAAAGTAAAAGTACAGGATGTAACTCTTGCTGATATTAAACAAGAAGAGCAACAAAAAATTGAACCACCACCTCCGCCTCCTCCCAAGCAGGAGCCACCAAAAATTGAAATTCAAAAATTCACCCCACCAAAAATCGTGGAGGATGAAAAGTTTGAAGAAAAAAACGAGGTAAAAGAGCAAGCTGTTATTGAAAACGTTGGTAAGATTGACCAGGAAGGTATTAAAGATCCCGAAGTGGTTAACCCGCCAAAGGTTGAAGTGGAGGCAAAAGTAACCGAAGCTCCCGTTGATGAGAATCAGGTGTTCACAAAAGTGGAAGTGGAAGCACAGTTCCCCGGTGGTGAAGGCAAATGGAACCAGTTTGTACAACGTGAAGTAGAAAAGAATATTGATGATTTAACTGAAGACGGACAAGCCGGCACATGTGAAATTCAGTTTATCGTGGATAAGGAAGGTGTTGTAAGTAATGTAGAAGCGTTAACCATGAAAGGTTCCAAGTTGGCTGAAGTTGCAGTAAATGCAATCAAGCGTGGGCCTAAATGGATCCCTGCCATTCAAAATGGCCGCCAAGTAAAAGCATGGCGCCGCCAGAAAATTACGTTCCGTCTTCCTGACGAACAACCATAACCTTTATCAAGAAGGAATATACAAGCAAACTTCCCCATCAGATTTCTGATGGGGATTTTTTTTATCCCCTCCCGGGATGGGACTTAGGGGTGGGTTTATTAAGTTCAATCATTCTATGGATTTTTTCTGTACTCTCATCTCATTCAAAACAAAAGCTATGCATACAATTGAAACAAATGCTGATCATCGGACTATCCGAATTGATTTTGCTCCCATGGTTGATCTTGGATTTTTACTCATCACCTTTTTTGTATTCACCACTTCATTAATGGAACAAAAAGCTTTTGAATTGCATGTGCCAACTGATGATTCCATTTCAACAGTTCAATCGCCTGTGTCAGCAACTATCACACTCACTTTACAGGAAAATGGTGCAGTTGATTATCTTGAAGGAAGTAATGAACATATACTTGCAAAAGGAACAGCCTACCTGTATGGCAATCCTTCATTAAGAGATCTTTTATTGGATAAGCGTCAACGCATTATTCAACAGTTGGGCTCCGACAATCAGTACACCGTTCTTATTCAACCAACTCAGCATTCAAATTATAAAGAGCTGATTGATGTATTGGATGAAATGACCATTACCGCTATCAATAAATATGTTTTGATTGATGAGAGGCCCCGGCAGTAATGCTGGAGTTCAGTTGCATCCGTTAAATTTGCAGCATGCTTGGAAAACTTTCAGGATGGGATGATACAATTGTTGCATTGGCTACACCGCACGGTATTGGTGCTATTGGAATAATACGTTTAAGTGGCAGCAAATCCATTCCCATCATCAATCAATTGTTTCCATCCAAAGATCTGTTGCAGCAACATTCACATACACTTCATGTCGGGTTTTTAAAAGACGGAGAAAAAGTATTAGACGAAGTTGTTATTTCGCTGTATAAAAATCCAAAAAGTTATACGGGCGAAGATGTCATTGAAATTTCCTGTCATGGTTCATCTTTTATACAGGAGCAGGTAATCAATACAATTATTAAATATGGTGCCCGTTTAGCAAAGCCGGGTGAGTTTACACAACGTGCATTTCTAAAAGGTAAATTTGATCTTACACAAGCAGAAGCAGTGGCGGATATTATTGCCAGTAATACAGAAGCAAGTGCTAAAACAGCTTTGCATAATATACGTGGCGGGTTTTCTACTGTACTAAAAGATTTAAGAGAGCAACTGATTCAGTTTTCTGCATTGATTGAACTGGAACTTGATTTTAGCCAGGAAGATGTGGAGTTTGCAGACCGTACAAAATTTTATGCATTGATTCAGCATGCGCAAAAAGTAACGCATGAACTCTTACAATCATTTCAGTTGGGTAATGTAATTAAGAACGGTGTAAGTGTTGCCATTGTTGGCAAACCCAATGCAGGTAAATCAACATTGCTCAATACATTGCTGAATGAAAACCGGGCTATTGTAAGTGAAATTGCCGGCACCACCAGAGATACTATAGAAGAGATCATCAATATCAACGGCATTTTATTCCGGTTGATTGATACTGCAGGTATCAGGGAAAGCAAGGATGAAATTGAAAGCATTGGTGTGGGGAAGAGTATAGAAAAAATGGAACAGGCTGACCTGGTTTTGTATTTGTTTGATGTCAATACAGAATCACAGGCCGAGCTGGAAAAAGCTTTGGATGAAGTGAAACAACTCAACAAGCAGTTTATTGCTGTTGGTAATAAAATTGATCTTACTGATGAAGGCAACATGCAGCAAAAGTTTTCAGGTGATGCCGTTTTATTTATTGCAGCTAAATCAAATAAACACATTGATCTTTTGAAGCAACGTTTAGCAGATAAAGTTGTCCAGGGAGCCATACAAACAGAAAGTACTATTGTTACCAATGCCCGTCATTATACAGCCTTACAGGAAGTGGAAAAATCATTGAACGATATATATGCAGGATTGGAAAACAAATTACCGGTTGATTTACTTGCATTGGATATACGCCGCTGTTTACATTACCTGGGAGAAATTACCGGCGAAATTACCAACGAAGACCGGCTGGATTATATATTCAGTAAGTTTTGTATCGGAAAGTAATAAACAATCTTTATTGTTATTATCACTAGTGTTCAGTTTAGCTACTTTCGTTATTTATGCAAGTTGCAGCCATTTCATTTTTTAATAAATTACACGGTAGTTAGACTATTCTATAAGATGGAGGTGATTACTCTCAGTAAGCAATCTAAAAACTTGAATACAGTATAGCTCATGCTTATAAGTGAGAGTACTATTTGTTTTTTATCCTGCTTTGCAAAAACTTTGCAAACTCATCAATCTTATCTGTTCCAATAAAATCAACTCCAAGTTTTATTTGCATCATCCACGATGCTTCATTGTCGGGAGCGGCCCAAAAGCGGATCTTTTTGCCTGCAAGATGCACACTGTCTATGGCATACTTCAATAGTTTGCTGTCTTTCTCTTCTAATGCATTTGCTCCTTTCCATGCGGAATATTTTACAAACGGCTGGCTAACAAGGGCCACTCTTTTCCACTCTTCTTCATCGTGAGGCATTTTGAGATCATCATCAAAAAATATATAAGC
>JANMOR010000055.1:0-2629 GCA_031369435.1 Chitinophagaceae bacterium | reverse complement strand
AGAACAGTCTTATGAAGTTTATCGTTTCGTCTTCGGCTTTACTGAAACAACTGCAACAGATCAACGGTGTTATCAATGCCAATACCGTGTTGCCCATTCTCGAAGATTTTTTGTTTGAGATCAATAAGAACAAACTCACTGCAGTTGCTACCGACCTTGAAACGGTGATGAAGATCCACATGGATATTGAAGCCAAAGACAATGGCCGTGTGTGTATTCCTGCAAGAATTTTGATGGATACATTAAAGAATTTACCAGATCAGCCATTGACATTTAATATTGATAAGAATTTTGCTGTTGAAATTACCAGCGATAACGGTAAGTATAAAGTAATGGGTGAAAATCCTGATAACTTTCCGAAAGAACCTGTTGCGGATGACACTACTTCCTTTACCACAACATCCTCAGCACTGGTAACTGCAATCAACAAAACCTTGTTTGCTGTAAGCAATGATGATCTGCGTCCTGCCATGACGGGTGTATATTTTGAACTGGATAAAAAAGGATTAACCTTTGTTGCAACAGATGCTCATCGTTTGGTTCGTTACAAACGCACCGATGTAAGTTGCCCCAAAAGCGAAAACTTTATTGTTCCTAAAAAGCCGTTGAACTTATTAAAGACTGCTTTGCCTGATAATGATGATGAAATCACTTTGTCTTATAACAGCAACCACTTATTTGTCGTTCATGGAACAACAGAGCTGGTGTGCCGTTTGATTGATGCAAGGTTCCCTGATTATAAAGTGGTGATCCCTGCTGACAATCCTTACAGTTTAATTGCAAGCCGAAATGATCTTGCTGGTGCATTACGTCGTGTAAGTGTGTTCAGTAATAAAAGTACCAACCAGGTTGTACTCAGCATCAGCGGAAGCCAATTGCAATTAGCAGCACAGGATGTGGACTTCAGCTTTGAAGGAAACGAACGCATGAAATGTCAATACGATGGTGAGGATATGCAGATTGCATTCAACGCAAAATTTTTAGTTGAGATGCTGAACGCTGTTGAAACAGATGAAGTAAAAATGGAATTGAGCACTGCTACCAAGGCCGGGCTAATTAAACCAACAGAACAAAATGAAGGTGAAGATGTGCTGATGCTCGTGATGCCTTTAATGTTGAATCAATAAGATATTTAGGAACCAATACTAACAACGAAGGGTCCTGCTTGAAAGAGCAGGATTTTTTATTTGTATTTTTAATCATGAGTTACATCTCTCTTTATTCTTTCGATAATTACATCAACGCCAATCTGCGCATGATGCAGTTGCAGGAAGAAGGCATCAGCTGCTGGCTCAAAGATGAATATACAGTTACTATCGATCCCATCTTAACCAATGCCATTGGCGGTATTAAACTCATGGTGCATGAATCACAAAAAGAAAGGGCGGCCGATCTGTTACGCATCATGATCAACAAAGAAAAAGAAAACCGTCCCTGTCCCAACTGTAAATCATTGAATGTAGAATACATCGTTACCAATCGCAAACCTTCCAATTGGTTCAGTGCAATATTTACTTTTATTATTGGCGATTATGCCATGGCAGCCAACAAAGTCTATCATTGCTTTGATTGCGGAACCGAATTTGAAAATGTAGAACCAAAAGAAGCGCCCTCCAGGGATTATGTTGAACAGGAGAAAGATCAATTATAAAAATCTTTTCTTTTTCCTTCGTAACTTTTCGCTTTAATCAACTCGCCATGTGGAAAAATTTGCTGGAACATTTTCAAACATTGGAGCAACGCCCCCTTGAACGCATGGCCATACTTGTTGGTGGGTTGTTGTTATTCTGGATCATTGAAGGAGCTATTCCACTTTTCTCTCTCACTTATAAAAAAACAAAACTGCGCCATGCCGGTGTCAACTTTGTATTCACTGTTATCCATCTCATCATACATACTTTTCTTGCCATACTTATCATCAAACTATCCGATTGGTGTTTGCAGGCAGGTTTTGGTTTAGTTTACTGGTTCAACGCCAATATTATTGCTACCATTTTCATTGGTGTGCTGGCGCTCGACTTCAGTAGTTGGCTGGTTCACCTCGTCATGCATAAGGTTCCGTTGCTCTGGCGCTTTCATTTGATTCATCACAGCGATACCAATGTAGATGTTACAACAGGTTTGCGCCATCACCCAGGTGATAGTTTATTACGTGGGCTCTTTTTTCTTTTACTCATTTTTATTTCAGGAGCTCCCATGTACAGTGTAATGATCTATCAAACATTGGTGGTATTATCAACTGCTTTTACACATGCCAATATCCGTTTAAACCCAATGCTTGATAAAGTATTGAGCTTTTTTCTCATTTCGCCTAATATGCATAAAGTGCATCATCATTGGAAACAACCTTATACCGATAGCAACTATGGTGCCGTGTTCTCCATCTGGGACCGCCTGCTCGGTACATTTAAAAACCTGGATATCAAACAGGTTCGTTATGGGCTTGATCGTTATTATCCTGAAGAAAAAGATGAAGAGCTATTAACCCTTTTGAAAAAACCATTCGGCAAACTGGAACAATAGCCAGAACTTCAACCAACCCTTTTTCAATAAAAACCTGTCATTTTCTATTTCATTCCTTCTTACCAAAAAAATATTTTTTGAAATCAATTCATTGATTTTCAACTGT
>JANMOR010000048.1:0-2653 GCA_031369435.1 Chitinophagaceae bacterium | reverse complement strand
CTGAAGAAAAGAAGCGTACATCCTTTGCAGTACGTTCTTGTAGGAATTGCCCTTTGTATCTTTTATACACTCTTGTTGTCTATTTCAGAGTACATCAATTTTAATATGGCATACCTCATTGCATCTGCCGCCACCATTGGTTTAATTACGTTGTATACCCAAAGTGTTTTCAAGGATTGGGGAATTGCCGCAGCCTTTTTACTTTTCCTTTCTGCATTATATGGATTTATTTATATCCTGATTCAATTGCAGGATGGAGCATTGCTATTTGGCAGCATTGGATTGTTTATACTGCTGGCCATTGTCATGTTCTACTCTAAGAAAATAGATTGGTATGGTTCATCAAAAGCTAAAACAGAATAAATCATTTGCTGACTTTTAAGAAATACACATGATTACTTTACTAAAATCAATCCGCAGTAAGTTACTGGTGTTACTTACACATACTATTGCCTTACCGGTATTAAAGATCATCAGAAAGAAAAAGGTTTTTCCTTACAGCATGGAGCAACTTAGTGCTTTGCCTTATGAAACTGTTGGCAATGAATTATGGCAGGTGCTGAATGAACAAAACCTGCGACTGTTACCTTATTACGAAAAACATGATATTAAACATGTAGTACTTCAATATCCCTTTACCGATGAAGGAGAAGTAAGTCTGCAGTTTTTTATGCTGGCGAACGGACGGATTTCTTTTCCGGTTCTTTCAACGGTAATCTATGGTATTGTTACCATGCCTGAATATTATTCTTCGTTTAAAAATGCATACAGGAGGGGTAAACAGTTTTCAAACCTGGAAGAGCTGGATTGGTTTTCGATCATGGAAATACCGTTGGTTCAGGTGCAACAACAAATTTATTCTAAACAATAAAATAATCGTCATGACAACAACTTCAATGAAACATCGTCTGCAGGTTGCTTCCGCTATTCTTTTGGTGATACCAGCATTGCTGGTCATTACAGCATCCGTTTTAAAATATGGTTTAGGAATCGATGGTTTATTTGATTCCATTGCACCAACAATGGAAAAATGGGGAATTAAAGATCCACCCGGTTTTAATATTACTTCTGTAGTTGCATTTGGACCTGCTGTTGCTTTCCTTATTGCTCTGTTTGCAATTGTAAAATTTCAGTTGATGCACTCAAAAGAGAAAGATGTTTTTGTTATTGAAGTTAAAAATAGCGTTGTGTTCAGGATACTCACTGTACTGTCAGCATTGGTATTGGCAGCATTATGTGTTTATCTTGTTCTTGAAAATATCAATCATGAATAAATTTATGAACTCCCTCCGTTATGCAATCCGTGGTTTCTTTACGGCAATCAGAAGCGAAACAAATCTGCGGATTCATGTAGTAGTGGCGGTTGTTGTATGTGCTGTTGGTTTTTGGTTGCAATTGTCAATACCGGAGTGGCTGTCTGTTGTACTTTGTATTGTAGTAGTTTTTGGGTTTGAGCTGATGAACACTGCTATAGAGCAGCTCTGCGATCTTGTAACAAAGGAGCAACATCCAGTCATTAAAACAATCAAGGATATTGCCGCAGCGGCAGTGTTGATTGTTTGCATGGGCAGTGTTATTATTGGAGCAATTATTTTTTTACCAAAGCTAATCAATCAATTTTAATTCATGAAGCGGATTCTTATCTGTTCAATTGCATTTACCATTTCACTGTACCTGTTTCGTGTGGCCTATACAGGAAGCCTGCTGTTTTTATTTATTCCCTGGAATTTATTTTTGGCATGGCTGCCGCTGCTCTTCAGCAGTCAATTGAAAAATGCAGACTTCAATCTTAAGAACGGAATGTTATTTTGCCTGTGGCTTTTATTCTTCCCCAACTCACCTTATCTCATTACCGATTTGTTTCACCTGCAACAAAGAGAGGGTGTTCCTTTGTACTTCGACCTGGTACTGCTGTTTACTGCAGCATGGAATGGTTTGTTGATGGGATTACTATCCTTAAAGAATATTGAAAACAAATTGAAGTTGCGTTTCTCCATAAACCATGTGCAAATCATTTCAACAGGATGTTTTCTGCTCTGCGGCTTTGGAATTTATCTTGGTCGTTTTGAACGATATAACAGCTGGCATCTGCTTACACAACCTATTACTCTGATCACTGATATTGCATCAAAAATTATTCAACCCTGGCAACATCCAAGAGCATGGGCCGTAACAGTTTTATTTGCCTTGTTGCTGTTGCTGATCTATGAAACACTTAAAAAAATGCCTGCTCTTTTTGGGGAGCAGGCAATTGATATAAAATATAAAAAGTTTTAAAAGTCCAGACCTATTGAAACATGCAGCTTTGGTTTTTCATTAAAGAAACCACTCATGGGCCAGCCCGCATCAAAGCGAATGAAATAACCAAGCAACGTACTTCTTGCACCAAATCCATAACTGCCAAGGAATGGCCCAATGCCGGGTGCCCTGATAGCAACAGTTAACGGACTGTTTGGTTCACTGTATGTTATTTCAGGCCGGCCGATCTTGCCGAATTTACCATCCCATGCAGTACCGAGATCAAAAAATTGTACCAACTGGAAATTTCTTAAAAATGCATTGTTGATAGGCTTGTTGAATAAAGTTGGAAACACGGGTAAACGTAATTCACTGTTGATGACCATTGCATTATTGCCATTTGCAGAGTTTTGTA
>JANMOR010000028.1:0-5208 GCA_031369435.1 Chitinophagaceae bacterium | reverse complement strand
GCAGGCCCGGGCGGCGGCGGCATTTTCAATATTGGTAAATCAAAAGCACAGTTGTTTGAAAAGGGAACAAAAGTGAATGTTACGTTCCAGGATGTGGCAGGTTTAGATGAAGCAAAAGTGGAAGTGATGGAGATCGTTGATTTCCTGAAACAACCTAAAAAATATACAGCACTGGGTGGTAAAATTCCAAAAGGTGCATTGTTGATCGGTCCTCCCGGTACAGGTAAAACCTTGCTGGCAAAAGCTATGGCAGGTGAAGCACAGGTTCCTTTCTTCAGCATCAGTGGTTCTGATTTTGTGGAAATGTTTGTAGGAGTTGGTGCAAGCCGTGTGAGAGATTTGTTTAAACAGGCAAGAGAAAAAGCACCATGTATCATCTTTATTGATGAGATTGATGCCATTGGTCGTGCCCGTGGAAGAAATGCCATTGTAAGTAATGATGAAAGAGAAAATACATTGAACCAGTTACTGGTTGAGATGGATGGTTTTGGTGGCGATACGGGAATTATCATTTTAGCGGCAACTAACCGCCCCGATGTATTGGATCCGGCTTTGTTACGTCCCGGTCGTTTTGATCGGCAGATCTCTATTGATCGTCCTGATGTAAAAGGTCGTGAACAGATCTTTAAAGTACATTTGAAACCTATTAAAATTTCTGAAACACTCGATATTCATAAACTGGCTGAACAAACACCCGGTTTTGCAGGAGCAGATATTGCCAATGTTTGTAATGAAGCTGCATTGATTGCCGCAAGAAAAGGAAAAGCTGCAGTTGATATGAGCGATTTCCAGGATGCTATTGACAGGGTAATTGGTGGTTTGGAGAAAAAGAACAAACTCATCAGCCCCGAAGAAAAAGAAATCATTGCTTATCACGAAGCAGGTCATGCTATTTGCGGTTGGTATTTAGAACATGCGTATCCATTGTTGAAAGTAACAATAGTGCCAAGAGGAACTGCAGCGTTGGGTTATGCTCAATACACACCCAAAGAACAGTATCTCTATAATATTGAACAACTCAATGATCAGATCTGTATGACGCTGGGCGGAAGAGCAAGTGAAGATATTTTCTTTGGTAAAATTTCAACCGGTGCAAGTAATGATCTGCAGCAGATTACAAGAATTGCTTATTCAATGATCACGGTGTATGGTATGAATGATAAGCTGGGTAATATCAGTTATTATGATCCCAACCAGGAACAAACATTTACCAAACCTTACAGCGAAAAAACGGCTGAGATGATTGATAATGAAGTTCGCAAGCTGATCGACTCTGCATATGAAAGAACAAAAGCATTGCTCACTGAAAAGAGAAGTGATGTTGAAACCCTGGCAAAAGCATTGCTGGAGAAAGAAGTGTTGTTCCAGAGCGATGTGGAAGCGTTGATTGGTAAACGCCCGTTTGAACATAAGAAATTACTGGATGAAGATAATATTCCCGTAATGCATGCAGCCAATGTAGATAAAGAGGGGCGTGATTTAAGTCAAACAATCTAACAATGAGTATTTCTTCTTCTTCAAAAGAAAATATTCTTAAAAAAATACGACAGGCACTGAGTCATCCGGTGCCTGTTCCTTTTCCACAAAGTGAAGGAAACAACAGTGTATTTCAGCCACCGGTTGATGACATGGCTGTACAGTTTGCACAGGAATTTACAAAGCTGCAGGGCAAGTTTGTTTTTTGTGCCGATGAAAAAGACATGGTTGAGCAACTGCAACAATTAATTGCTGCAAGAACCTGGAACAAAATTGTGTGCAGGGAAAAAAAACTGCAAACCATTTTGCTTCAACAACAATTCCCTGCTTCTTTTCATGAGCAGCTTGCTGACTGCGACGTAAGTTTAACCACCTGCGAATTATTAGTAAGCCGCACAGGAACGATGGTGCTGAGCACAGCTAATGAAAGCGGTCGTACTACAAGTGTATATGCTCCTGTACATATCTGCATCGCTTATACTAACCAGCTGGTATATGATTTAAAAGATGCCCTGCAATTACTCAAGGAAAAATACAAAGGTCAACTTCCATCTTTTATCAGCTTTGCCACTGGCCCCAGCCGTACAGCCGATATTGAAAAAACATTGGTGGTTGGTGTACACGGCCCTAAAGAAGTGTTTGTATTTTTGATTGAAGGATAGACATTCTCACTTGAACTCGTGCTATATTTCCTGGATTTTCTTTTCTACTGCCTTTTTTTGGATTTTAGTCATTCGTTTTTTTCTTCCTTGTATCTTTAAGGCATGAACGATGCAAACCTATACCTCTTTGTTTATGGCACTTTAAGACGTGGATTTCATAGCACGGCATTTCAATACATTACTCCTTTCTTTACACATGAAGCTGATGGAAAAGTAAAAGGGAGATTGTATGATTTGGGCGATTATCCTGCCGCAATTCCAACAACTGATGAACAATTTATTATTGGCGAATTATACAAAGCCAAATCAGAAGAAGAATTCAACTGGGCCATCAGCCAGATGGATGATTATGAAGGTGTACATCCTGAAGAAGGTGAACAGCAATTATATGAAAGAGTATTGACAACTGTTTTTGCAAATGAAAAAGAATACACTGCATGGATCTATTGGTACAAAGGAAATACAACAGGAAAGCCTTTGGTTGAAAGCGGTGATGTAATGGAGTATATTAAAGAGAGGAATAAATTATAAATGAACTTCACTACCTTCTTTATATTTGTTTGATGCAATTGGCCCCCGGTAAAAAAATATTCTTTCTTTCCGATTTTCATTTGGGGGCTCCCAATTATGAACAAAGTCTTGTTCGTGAAAAAAAGATCGTTCAGTTTCTTGAGCAGATCAAAAAAGAAACAGCTGTTATTTTTATTGTAGGTGATGTATTTGATTTCTGGTACGAATATCGCAGGGTTGTGCCCAAAGGATATGTTCGTTTGTTGGGCAAATTAGCTGAACTGACGGATGCAGGAATTCCTGTTCATTTTTTTGTGGGCAATCATGATATGTGGATGAACAATTATTTTCAGAAAGAACTCAACATCCCTGTTTATTTTGAACCAAAGGAATTTAGTTTTAACAATAAGAAGTTTTTAATTGGTCATGGTGATGGACTTGGTCCGGGTGATCATGGTTATAAATTTTTGAAGAAAATATTCCGTAATCCGTTTTGTCAATGGCTCTTCGGCATTCTTCCTCCGCATATGGGTGTGGGACTGGCCAATTTCTTATCCCGCCGCAGCAGGGCACAAACAGGAGCAACAGAAGAAACTTTTTTAGGTGAAGACAAAGAATGGTTGATCATATATTGTAAGGAAATACTGGAGAAAAACTTTTATGATTTTTTTGTGTTTGGCCACAGACATCTGCCCATAGATTTTCGTCTATCAGACAAAAGCCGTTATATCAACCTCGGCGACTGGATACGTTATTTCAGCTATGCTTCGTTTGATGGAGAACAAGTAGAATTAAAATATTATAAAGATTGAGATTTCTTCTAACCATATTTTTTGCCAGTGCTGCAATAATTTCAACTGCACAGGATTCAGCGTTTACACAAAGTAAAAGCATGGAAGGGGAGTATGTTGACTTTACGGTTGATATCCTTGGTAACTATTACCTCCTTACAAAAAATAATCAACTGAAGAAACTCAATGCCAAAGGCGATTCAATCGGCATTTTCAATGATGTACGCCGGTATGGAAAATTATATTCCATTGATGCAAGCAATCCGTTAAAAGTATTATTGTACTATAAAAATTTTGCAACCATTGTTGTGCTGGATCGGTTTTTAAATGTGGTGAATACGATTGATCTGCGCAAACAACAAATTTTCCAGGTAAAGGCAATAGCCCAAAGTTATGATAACAATATATGGGTGTTTGATGAACAAAATAATAAACTGAAAAAAATAGCCGATGATGGAAAAGTGTTGAGTGAAACGGTGGACTTCCGTATCATCTTTGATGATGTTCCTTCGCCCACACAAATTTTTGACCAGGATGGTTTTATTTATCTCTATGACTCAACGAAAGGTATTTATGTGTTTGATATTTACGGGTCGTTTAAAACAAAGATCTCTTATCTTGGTCTTACCGACCTTGCTGTCTTCGGCAAAACAATCATTGGACTGGATCATCAGCTCCTGCTGGCCTACACAACAGAAACATTATCTGAACAGAAAATGAAACTTCCTGCAGTTATTACTGAACGACAGAAAACAGTCATCCGGCCCGGTCATTTATATGTGCTTCAAAACGGAACGATTCTTCATTTCACATTTTAGTATTCGCCAGCAATCAATTAGCCATTATTTTTGCGTATGCCTGAATTTTTAAACCAACTTGTTTTTGATAATCCACTGATCAGTTATATATGGATAGCGGTGATTGTTCTGGCAATGTTTTTACTGAAAGGAATTATTTCCAGGATACTATGCAGTTTGTTATACCGTTTTTTTCCAAAAGCAAAAAAATATGTAAGCCGTGACCAGTTTATTGATTTGGTGCTCATACCTATGGAATGGTTTATTGTGGTAGTAGTTGTTATCTTTTCATTACACAAACTCACATTTCCTGCAGCACTTGATTTTGAACTGTACAAGATCACAACAAGAGATGTGTTTGATGCAGCAGGTAAAGCTGCGCTGATCATTTTCTTTATCCGCCTTTTAAGAAGGTTTATTGAATTTCTTGCGTTGCTGTTTGAAGCAAAGGCCAACCAAACGGCCGATCAGAGCGATAACCAGCTGGTTGTTTTTTTCAAAGACTTTTTCAAAGTACTGGTATTAATTATCGGTGCTTTGATGTTTTCAAAATTTGTTTTCAATTTTCACATTACCAATCTTATCACCGGGCTCAGCATTGTTACAGCTGCTATCGCATTGGCGTTAAGGGAAAGTGTAGAAAACCTGATTGCATCTTTCATCATTTTCTTTGACAAGCCATTTACGTTGGGCGATCTTGTGAAAGTGGAAGATATTACGGGTACTGTTGAAAAGATAGGATTGCGTAGTACACGCATCAGAACCGATCAAAAAACTTTTGTAACAGCTCCCAATAAAAAAATGGTGGATACTATTCTCGATAATCTGTCGCTCCGTACACAACGGAAAGCTGAAATAAAACTGGAGTTGAGTGTGCAAACACAAACTGGTCAGCTGTTACAGCTAACAACAAAAGCAGAAGAGTTATTACAGCAAAATGAAATTATTCAACAGGGGAATGCATTTGTTACA
>JANMOR010000027.1:0-3537 GCA_031369435.1 Chitinophagaceae bacterium | reverse complement strand
CATCACGCAACATAGCTGCACGGCTTCCTGTTGCAAGTAACAACACATCGTAGTAATGAACATATCCTTTGCTGTCGGTTACAGTTTTCTGTTCACGGTTGATAGCTGCAATGCTTACACCACGATGCAGTTTAATATTGTAATCATATTCTTCTGCATCGCTCATCTTCACCAGGTTCTGCCATTGCAACGAACCGCTGATATAATCAGGCAACAACACCCGGTTGTAAAACGGATAATCTTCTTTACTAAAAATTTCAATTTCATCAACTGCATTAACAGCACGGTAACTTCTTACAAAACCACAGGCACCTGCACCGGCACCCACCACAATAATTTTTTGTTTGGCTTTCTTGTAGAGTTTTACTTCAACAGCAGAGAATTTGAAATCAGGTTCTTTACTTTTAGGATCAACCAAATTATTGGTGAGATTATTGGCCCTGTTCAAATCACTGTTCAATATTTTACCCCAATGCATTGGCAAAAACACAACTCCTTTTTTAATATCAAAAGTGAATTTTGCTTTAACTCTTACATTACCTCTGCCGTTAAATATTTCAACCAAATCATTTTCCCTGATTGAACGCTTTGCTGCATCATCAGGATGTATTTCAAGAAAGGATTCTGAAATATGTTGTTTGAGCTTGTTTACTTTTCCTGTTTTGCTCATGGTATGCCACTGATCACGGATACGACCGGTGGTTAATACCAATGGAAAATCAGGACTTAATTTTTCTGATTGGTTTTCATCACTAAATGAATGAATGATGGCTTTTTGCGAAGGCGTATGAAATAGATGATCTGTAAACAAACGTTTTGTACCATCACTTTCTGATGAAGAAGTATAAGGCCATTGTACCGAACGTTTTTCTTTCAGGATCTCATAATTCAATCCACTGATATCAATATTCGTTCCGGCAGTAAGTGCCGCATGCTCTGCAAATATTTCTGCAAAACTGTTGTAGTTAAATCCATCATAGCCCATCTTTTTTGCAAAGCGGCAAATGATGTCAGCATCGGGCAAAGCTTCACCCGGCGCATCTATAATTTTATTCAGGTAGCTGATGCGGCGCTCTGCATTCGTCATGGTGCCTTCTTTTTCTGTCCATGATGCTGCAGGTAACACCACATCGGCATACCTGATTGTCTCGGGGCGGTTACTGACGTCCTGAACAACTACAAATTTTGCTTTCTTCAATCCTTCTTCTGCCATTCGTACATCAGGCAAACTGATCAATGGATTGGTGCATAATATCCAGATGGCTTTTAATCGTCCATCATTCAAAGCCTCAAACATTTCAGTTGCTGTTAATCCTGGTTTTGGTGCAATTGTACCTAATGGTACCTGCCAGAAAGTTTCAACTTCATTACGGTGTGTTTCATTTAATAAATCTCTGTGAGCTGGTAATAAATTAGATAAACCACCCACTTCCCTTCCACCCATTGCATTGGGTTGACCGGTTAAGGACATTGGACCTGAACCAGGTTTTCCAATATGACCGGTAATTAAATTGAGATTGATAAGCGAAAGGTTTTTGTTTACACCAATTACACTTTGGTTCAAACCCATTGTCCACATGGTAATAAAACCTTTCGCATTACCAATATAAGAAGCGGCAAGACGAATATCTTTTTCAGCTACACCACAAATGACCGCTGCTTCTGCAACAGTACGTTCAAAAACTGTGTTACTGTATTTTTCAAAACCTTCTGCATGGTTAGTAATAAAATCCAGGTCAATATCACCATTCTCAATTAACACTCTTCCAATTGCATGATGCAGTGTTACATCTGTTCCGGGATTTAATTGCAGATGTACATTGGCAATGGAACAGGTTTGTGTTTTACGTGGATCGCTGACAATGATCTTGATGTCAGGATTTTTTTCTCTTGCTGCTTCCACTCTTCTCCATAAGATAGGATGACACCAGGCAGGGTTTCCGCCGGCAACAAAAATCACATCTGCTAATTCTAAATCATCATAACTCACCGGCACACTGTCTTCACCCAAACTCATTTTATAACCAACCACCGCACTGCTCATGCAAAGACGGGAGTTGGTATCGATATTATTACTGCCGATAAATCCTTTGATGAGTTTATTGATGACATAATATTCTTCGGTTAAGCATTGACCCGATGCATAAAACGCAACTGAATCGGGACCATATTTTTCAATGAGCGTAGCAAATACTTTTGCTGTACGTTCCAAAGCAGTATCCCATGAAACCCTTTGCCTTGGCTGGTTACGGTTGTACCGCATTTCAGGATACAGCAACCGATCTGTACGATCATTAACTGTATAATGCAGGTTCATTCCTTTACTGCAAAGCATACCTTTATTTACAGGATGGTTTTGATCGCCCTCCACATGTAAACGGCCAAGTTTGTCTTTGCTGGTAACAATACCACACCCTACTCCACAATAACAACAGGTGGTGAGATTAGCTGCATCAGTTCCGTAGCTGTTTAATTTCATATTTCGTTCATTCGTTTCCTTCACTGTACTTTTTTATAATAAGCAATCGTAGATAAATATTAAGCTGCGGATTCTAAAACAACTTTCATTTCTGATGCTTTTTCTGTTTTTGCAAATCGTGTTACCAAAACAACCAGTGATACACCGATAACAATAAAACCGATATAACTGAATGCCTGTAAATAAGTAATGCTGCTGCTCTTGAACAGGAAGCCAAATAACATTCCGCCAACATTTCCTCCTGCACCAACAATACCACTTACCAATCCTACATTTTTTGTATTTAAAAATGGCGTGATGGCATATGTAGTACCATTTGCCATTTTTAAGAAGAGTGCAAAAGTGATCATGGAAAAAATAGCCATTCCAAAAGATCCGGCCTGTGCAAACATGATCAGTCCAAAGCCTTCAAGCAATAAAACAGTTGCCAGCAACAACCCTTTTCCACGCATACCATATGAGCGGCCAACACGATCAGCAAATATG
Source organism: Chitinophagaceae bacterium (assembly GCA_031369435.1). Lineage (GTDB taxonomy): Bacteria > Bacteroidota > Bacteroidia > Chitinophagales > Chitinophagaceae > Lacibacter. Next base: position 572 of record JANMOR010000027.1, on the reverse strand, counting down.
CCGCCTACTGCACGGGCAAAAATATTCATGAAACCAAATACACCAGCCCAAAAGCCAGCGCTGCTCTGGCTTAAATTATATTCCTGTACAAAATGAAGAGCAGCTATATTGTCAAATGTAATTTCCATACCAAAGCATACGGCATAAGCCAACGAAAGTGCCCACACTCTCCAATCCTTCAACACCGTATAATCTGTTTTGCCTTTTACTTTTACTTCACGCTCTATCTCATCATAATTTCCCTGTGGCGTATCTTTTGTATAACGATAATATAAAAAAGCTGCAACCAACATCATTACACCTGGTACAATCATCGCATAACGCCATGCTTCTGCTTTAGTATAACCAAAACCAACAATAGCAGCGAAGATCAACGGCATCACCATGTTGGTAACACCACCACCTAAATTTCCCCAGCCACCGGCAACTGCGTTTGCTGTTCCTTTGATATTAGGTGCAAACATCATGGAAGTATGAAACTGTGTAATGACAAATGATGCACCGATAATACTGATGGCTAAACGGAATAATAAAAAAGAAGTATAACTCTGTGCCAATCCAACACACATTAC
>JANMOR010000008.1:0-3869 GCA_031369435.1 Chitinophagaceae bacterium | reverse complement strand
CAGGGCGATTTCCTGCTGCATCCGTTTCTTGCAAATACGATTACCGATTCTCATTATTCACAACGTGACAGGCAGGGCAGGCATATCACTTTTCTTGCAAGGTTAATGAAAGACAATGCTTACACAACTGCAAAAGGTATTGGTGTAGATGAACAAACTGCAGTTTGTATTGATGCAGCAGGCATTGGAAAAGTATATGGTATCAACAGTGCTTATTTTATGAAGAACGAAAACCTGGGCCCTGAAACCTGCATCAGCGGTACGCCCTTAACCTGGAACCGCTCTTCAACAGCAATCAAAACATACAAAATAACAGGTAGCCAAACAGGTAATGGATCTTTTAATGCAACCAACTGGAGTTTCAGCGGCGGCACTACTTATTACAATTATGTAAACAACGGAGTTTTGTTTTAATTTTTTATTACTTCGATAAAATATAAAAGGGTTGGCTAAAGCCAACCCTTTCGTTAAAAAGAACAAAATCATCAGATCGTTCTCAACTTACAAATACTCAGCTGCTTCTGCCATTCAGCCATCCAATAACAGCACCAACAATGGCGCCCATTACAGTTGAAACTAAAATGTCAACAACCATTCCTGTTGTATCCCATAAATTCAGCTGGGCATACATGATGCAATCAATAGCAGTGGACATCAACAGCATAACAATTGCACCTGTTGTAGCACCTGCCATTGCTCCTGCAACATTGGCTTTGTTTAATACATACGATAATAAAAATCCCAGGGCAAGGTTTCCTACTACCATTGCCCACCAGATCATTTCCGTTTCTGCACGAAATGCACCCGATGAGCTGTTACTGTGCTCCATCATAAAATCCATGAGCAACATTCCGTAAAGAAGCCAGCCAAGAAGAAAGAAAACAACGCCACCGGCTAATCCGCCGATGAGAAACTTTTTTGAACTCATAACAGTTGGTTTTGGGTTAAAAAATATATGGCAGTTCTAATGTAAAGCATTTTGTTTAAACTAAACCCTTTCCGGTTGCACTAACTATCAACATTGTTGCTGATAAAATGAGTTTTCAACAATCTCAAATAATTGTCAATCTTCCTTTGATACCAAATTATTCTATTCACTTACAACCACTGCAATTTTGGAGGTCTTTTTATTTACAGCCAGCCGGCTGATACCTTTCATCAAAGTCAAATCACCTTTTATTGTAACAGTTTGCCATCCTTTATCTGCACTAATATCATTTACAAATAAAGATTTCCCATCACTTTGAATGAGCAGATGATCATTGAGCCATGTTAAATGATCCTGCCCCGGCAAAGCAGTGCAGATAGTAGTAATGGATAATAAAGCAGGATCAAATTTTTGAACAATTGATTCTTTTCCTGTTACCTGTTGTACAAAACTCATAGCATTAGTACCGGGAATTTTATGCAGACTTCTGCCAATATTATTTGCAAGAATTGTATCAGTTCCTGTTTTGATATTGTAATAGTGCAATGAGTTTGGTTTTGTACTATCACCCAAAACATAAAGCAGTATCTGATCGTTTGAAACCCATGCATGATAGCCGATAACGAGGTCTTTGATGAGCACTTTCGGCTCGCCACCAGTAATTGGGTATTGTCCTAAATTCTGCTCTCCATTATCCCGTTGAATAATACAGGAAATGAATTCTCCGTCGGGTGTAACGTTTGGTGAATATTCCCGTTCTCTTGTTACTGTTAAATAATAAGTAATGGATGTTTGATGATTATAGGTTTTGATATTACTTCTGCCGCTGTCATCAAATGAAGCATAATAGATAATGGGCTTCGATGGATGAAAAAAAGGCTGGTTATCATATCCCTTATGATTGCTGATATTTTTTGGTTTGGAAAGAGTAACCACCCCTTTCTTTATTGTAAGATCAAACAGAATAATTTCTGATCCTGTTTGAGCAATTGCTGAAGCTGAGCAAAAAAATATAAGGGAAAAAATGATTTTTTTCATACTTCAATGTACATCATTTATCAGCCTGTTGAATATGTTAAAGAAATTGCCCCTGAACGACACGATTTACAGCGTAAAATCCAAACAATAAAGCTTTTCTTAACAATTGAACGGATTTGTGGCACGCTTTTCTTACATAGGGTATTACAGAACAAAACAACATTATTGTAAACCTGTAAAATCGAAAATTATGAAACAACTTTTAACCGCATTATCACTTGTTGCAGTAATGGCATCCTGCAAAAGCAAAACAGAAACTATAGCAGACCAGGCAAAAGTGTTATCAGCAACTGATTCAATTGAATTCGCAAACTTCCAGGCATGGAAACAGCAACAGGCTGAAACGAAAGCGATCAACGATAACCGTACAGTACGTTATGTAGAACGCAGACAAAGCACAGTTGCAAATTCTGCTCCTGCATCAAATACAAATACTACCACTGCAGCTAAGAAAAAAGGCTGGAGTAAAGCAGCTAAAGGCGCAGTAATTGGTGGTGTATCCGGTGCAGTAATAGGTGGCGTAGTAAGTAAGCGTAACCGTGCAGCAGGTATTGCAATAGGAGGTGTTTTAGGTGGTGGTGTTGGTTATGGTATCGGTCGTACAATGGATAAGAAAGATGGCAGATATTAATATTAATGATACACTTTTTTATAACCGGCAGCATTTCTGTAAATGATTTATAGAAATGCTGCTTTTTTATGGAGATTAAACAATGGCTGTGAATACTGTTGACATCATCCTTTGCTGTATAATACTACTTGTAACCTGGATCGGTTACAAAAAGGGTGCTGCAGAAACAATACTTGACCTGATCAAATGGGCTGCTTCTATCGCCTGCGGGCTCACAGTATATTATTACACAGCCGATCTTGCAGCAGTATATGTTCCCGACTTTAGGCAATGGCATTTTCCAGTGATCTCCGGAATTGTTTTCATCATCATGTATTTAATTCTTTCCATGCTTCAAAGATGGGTAGTTAGTAAGGATGAACAAAACAACAGGAAAACTCTTGCTGATAAAGTGAGTGGTATTATTCCCGGTTTGCTGATGGGTATTATCATTAGTTCAGTTATTGGCAGGTTGCTTACTTATTCTGCTTTTGAGGAAGTAAGTAATGAAGCAAATAAAAGTGAAATCACTGCAACGTTTACACCATACACCAAAATAGTGGAGGATAAATTATCGCCACTGGTTACAAATTACTTTACACCAAAAATTTCAGCCGCAACATCACCTGTTACCGAACCTGATTTTAAAACTGAAACAGTTTTTGAACGCCCCGATCTTGAATATGAAATGCTGTTGCTTGTAAATGAAGAACGACGAAAGAATCATTTAAAACCACTTACAGCAGATGAGCAGATGAAAGAAGTTGGCAGGGCACATTCAACAGATATGTTTGCAAGAGGATATTTTGCACACACAACACCTGATGGCATAGACCCTTTTCAACGGATGAAAAATGCATATATCAGTTACAAGAGAGCTGGTGAAAATCTTGCATTAGCTCCAACATTGGCAGAAGCACATAAAGGATTGATGAACTCTCCCAGCCATCGTGCAGCTATATTAAACCCGGCTTTTGGCCGTGTTGGAATTGCTGTAATTGATGGGGGCAATAAAGGACTCATGATCTCACAGGAATTCAGAGATTAATCAAACTCCTTATTTTGAATTAAGACTCCATTCAAAAAACGCATCCACATCTTTTTTAAATTGAATCATATCGGGCAGGTTGATATAGTACATATGACCTGAGTTATAAAAATAATGTTTGATATTATTTCTTTGTTCGGGCCGGAGGAATAAATGTGCCACATCATATTTTGCAGTAAAGTACGGCGTTGCAAAATCATAATATCCACTGCCAACATACAATTTTAATGCAGGGTTTTTAGCCA
>JANMOR010000005.1:0-2670 GCA_031369435.1 Chitinophagaceae bacterium | reverse complement strand
GAGAGGTAATACATATTTCAGGGATCGTTTCAATACATTGAGCTTACTTGATTTCAGAGATGTACTGGTAACGGGGCATGGCGTTGCCTTATTTAATCTGCGTTACAGTATCAACGAAGTGCCTTCTATAAAATACAAAGCATATTGGGTAGCATTGAACGATTTTCAAACAGCAACCTATCAGCAAAAACTGGGAATTGGTACAGCCACTTCAACTTCATTAAATTATATAACGGTAGCACTGCTGAATTATGGTGAAGTATACCTGGGTGAGTTTACCATGGCGAAGTATGAACCAACTTACAATATTTATTTAACTGCTGCCAATAGTACCACCGCAGCTGTTAACCCGCTGGTGTGTGATTATATTAAACTGGTGCCAAGCTTATAATTGAGGAAAATTAAACGATGTTCGTAATGACAAAAATTAACTTACATAATCTGATTCTTACTGTATTGTTTACAGGGGCTTTAAGTGTTTCGCAACAAGTGGTTGCACAAGCAACAAAACCAGCTGTTGATACGGTAAAAAAACAGCAGAAACTGCCAGTAAAAGGAATCATTACTGATGCTTCTACCAAAAAAGGATTGGTGGGTGTGCGTATTACGGTAAAAGATTTCTCTGCCGCCATCACTGATGAAAATGGTGTGTTTACTGTAAATGTTCCTTCATATTATTCAACTGTAGAAATCAGTGCTGATGGATATGGGAAAAAACTGGTTGCATTAAAAGGCAGTCAAACTATCAATCTTGCGTTACAGGGTGAATCGAATCCTTCTTTTAATGATCTGGTAACACTTCCATTTGGTAAAATGGAAAAAAGAAATACAACGGCAGCTGTAACAGGTTATGATGCCAACAGCGAATGGCGAAGACCTTTTGAAACAACAGATGGCTTGTTACAGGGACAGGTTAGCGGGTTAAATGTGATCAGGAGATCTGGTACACCGGGTGTGGGAGCAAACCTTTTTTTAAGAGGATATAATTCGCTTTATGGAACCAATGCTCCTTTATTTGTAGTAGATGGAATGTTGTATGATATCAATGATTATGGAACAAGCATCATTGCCAATAATTATACCAATCCACTTTCGCTTATCAGCGTACAGGATATTGATAACTACACCGTCATCAAAGATGCTACTTCCATTTATGGAACAAAAGGAGCAAATGGTGTTATCATCATAACAACATCAAGAGCAAAAGTACAAGCCACGAGTATTGACTTTGGTGCCTACACCAGTTATAACGAAGCTCCTGAGTTTATGCCGGTGATGAATGCATTTAATTACAGGGTCTATCTCAATGAAATCCTGCAAAACAAAGGAATGTCAGCGGGTGATATAGCAGCACTTCCTTACATGAATGATGATACGGCTTCTAACCCACAATATTACAGGTATCACAATAATACCAACTGGCAGAAGAATGTATTTCAGAACAGTATGAACAATAATTATTACCTGAAGGTAACCGGTGGTGATAATATTGCTACTTACGCCCTGAGTGTTGGTTATACCAAGAATGCAGGAGTTATAAAGAATACAGATCTTACCCGTTATAATACAAGATTTAATGCGGCGTTTAATTTTTCCAGGAAGTTTACCGGTGCTGCCAATCTTGCATTTACCTATAACGAGAATTATTTGAAGTACCAGGGAGTAGTTGATAAAACAGCTGCTATGTATACTTCACTCATTAAAGCACCTTTTTTAATGGCCAATGAAGTAAACGAGAAAGGAATTTCTTCTCCCAACCTGGAAGACACAGATATACTGGGTATCAGTAACCCGGCTGTATTAATTGAAAATATGCAATCGTTTAACAGGTATTACCGTTTTGTTGGTTCTTACAAATTCAACTACGATATCAATAAGTCATTAAATATATCAACCTTGTTTGGTGTAACATATGATAAGGTGCGTGAAAATATTTTTATTCCACGTAAAGGTGTAGCCAACGATACATTCAGTAATGCAATTATCGACAGCCGTTTAGGATCGCAGGTAAAAAGACTCTTCTCTGTTTTTTCTGATACAAGATTGGAATACAAAAAAACATTTGCACGCAATCACAACATTACTTCAAGGCTGGGTTTGCGTTATCAGAAAAATAATGTGGAACAGGATTTTACATTGGGCTATAATTCTGCAACAGATGAATTGATCAGTGTGCAGAATGGTGTAACTGCGTTAAGACAGGTAGGCGGCGGCATCCAGGAGTGGAACTGGTTGAACACTTATTTTAATGCTGATTATAATTATAAAGAAAAATTATTTGCTTCGTTTAATCTTGGAGTAGATGGCTCCTCAAGATTCGGAAGCCAGGCGAAAGATGGCATCAGCATTGGTGGGGCAAGGTTTGCAGTTATGCCTTCAATTGGTCTTGCCTGGTTATTGTCTTCAGAAAACTTTATGACCAATACAAAGATTGACCTGTTTAAACTGCGCTTGAATTACAGCATATCAGGTAATGATGATATTGGGAATTATAGTCATCGGCAAACATATGCATCACAAAATCTGCTGGGTATGCAGGGATTGGTAAGAAGCGGAATTTCCAACCCTGCCATTCAATGGGAAACCAGTGCAAAGGCCAATCTCGGTTTTGATATGGCTCTTTGGAATGAGCGTTTAGGTGTAAGCCTGGATGCTTATCATTCTGTTACA
>JANMOR010000782.1:0-2868 GCA_031369435.1 Chitinophagaceae bacterium | reverse complement strand
GTGAAGAAGAAATTTGCATCGGTACTGTTGAAGAGTTGAAAGAAAATGCAGCGAAAGCAGATGCAACAATCGGTACAAACAATTCGAAATATTTAGACAGTAGCATTGATCTGCATAAACCATATGTTGATGAGATCATTCTTATCAGCAATACTGGCAAACCAATGAAACGTGTACCAGACTTGATTGACGTTTGGTTCGATAGTGGCGCCATGCCTTATGCACAGTGGGGCTTGGATTATGAGAAAGTAAAAAATGGCGACAAGTATCCGTTTAAACTTCCCGCAGGTGTCAATAAATTTGAAGACCTCTATCCTGCAAGTTTTATAGCTGAAGGTGTTGATCAAACAAGAGGGTGGTTTTATACATTACATGCCATCGCTTCATTGGTATATGATAGTGTTGCTTACAAAACCGTGGTGAGTAATGGTTTGGTGTTGGATAAGAACGGCAACAAAATGAGTAAGCGTTTAGGAAATGTGGTTGACCCGTTTGAAACTATTTCAAAATTCGGTGCCGATGCTACACGCTGGTACCTTATTACCAATGCATCGCCGTGGGATAATTTAAAGTTTGATATTGAAGGCATCAAAGAAGTGCAACGTAAGTTCTTTGGTACACTTTATAATACGTATCAATTCTTTGCCTTGTATGCAAACGTTGATGGTTTTGCATTTAAAGAAGCAGCTATTCCGTTGAATGAACGTCCGGAAATTGATCGCTGGATCTTATCATCTCTTCATACACTCATCAAAAAAGTGAATGAAGCAATGGATGATTATGAACCAACACAGGCTGGTCGGTTGGTTGAAGAATTTGTTGATGAACATTTGAGTAACTGGTATGTGCGTTTGTGCCGCCGCCGTTTCTGGAAAGGCGAGTATGAACAGGATAAGATCAGTGCTTACCAAACTTTGTATGAATGTTTGGAAACAGTGTTGAGCCTGATGGCACCTGTATCTCCTTTCTTTAGCGACGCCATTTTTAGTGAGTTGAATAAAGTGAGCAACCGTTATACTGCAGCATCTATTCATCATATTGATTTTCCAGTTGCCAATGAATCGATTATTGACCCCGCTTTGGAAGAACGCATGCAACTTGCACAGGATGCTTCATCACTTATATTATCGCTCCGCAAAAAAGTAAACATCAAAGTTCGGCAACCATTACAAAAAGTAATGATTCCTGTTATGAGCAGCTTCATGAAGGAGCAGTTTGAAAAAGTGGAAGATATCATCAAAAGTGAAGTGAATATCAAAGCCATTGAATATCTGTCTGCTGATAATTCTTTCATTAAAAAGAAAATCAAACCCAACTTTATAGCCCTGGGCAAAAAACTGGGACCAAAGATGAAAATGGTATCGGCAGCATTGGGTCAATTTACACAGGAACAGATCAATCAGTTTGAGAAAGAAACTGTTTATAATCTGTTGATAGAGGATGAAACGGTTCCCCTATATTTGACGGATGTTGAAATAATGAGTGAAGATGTGCCGGGTTGGATGGTAACCAATAAGGGAGCTGTTACCGTGGCACTGGATGTAACCATCACCCCCGACTTACTGGATGAGGGAAATGCAAGGGAACTGGTGAACCGGATACAAAAGATCAGAAAAGAAAGTGGATATGAGCTGACGGACCGTATTTTAGTGAGGATAACAGATGAAGAAAAACTGCGGTCTTCCATCACTCAATATAAATCCTATATTTGCGCCGAAATTTTGGCAGATAATCTCGACCTGGTGCCTCAATTAACAGATGGCACTGAAGTTGAGGTAAATGACATTTTGATCAAAGTACAAGTATCCAAAAAAGGAGGATAGAATGGCAATAAAAAAGAAAGCAGCGAAGCCTGCTCCCAAAAAAGCAACCAAGCCTGCTGTTAAAAAGCCAGCAAAGGCAACAAAACCAGCAGCAAAACCTGCCCGCCCTTCTGGCGGGAAGCCAGCTCCTAAACCTGCGTCAAAGCCGGTTAAGGCGGTTGCAAAGCCAGCAGTAAAAAAATCAGTTGCAAAACCAGCAGCCAAGAAGCCGGCACCTGCGGCTAAACCTGCTGTTAAAAAGCCTGAAGTAAAGAAATCGTTACCGGTGTTGGTTACCAAACCAGCCGCCAGTTCTATTAAACCCACCGTTAAACAAGCAATTAAAGAATTGAAAAAAGAAGCTAAAAAACCGGTTGTTGTGAAGCCGGTAAAAACATCCGTATCAACTTCCGTACGTTATCAGCCCGATTTCACAAAGTCAGTATTGGATAAGGCTGTGGAAGAAAAACCACAGGGCCCCATGATCTGCTACAATGATGCAGACCTGGTTGAGTTCAGGGAACTGATTCAACGCAAACTGGAATCGGCTAAAAAAGAACTGGGTTATTTGCAGGGACTCATTACCCGTAAAGATGAAATGGGTGGTGATGGTGATGATGGACGTTATATGACCATGGAAGATGGCAGTGTAAGTATGGAACGGGAGCAGCTGAGCCAGATGGCCAGCCGCCAGATCACTTATATTGATCACCTCGAAAAAGCGATGATGCGTATTGAAAATAAAACCTATGGTATTTGCCGTGTAACCGGAAAGCTGATTGACAAAGCCCGTTTACGTGCAGTGCCCCATGCTACACTAAGTATGGAAGCTAAGATGGGTGTTGTGAAAGGCCCGCAGGTGGCAGGAGAATAAATAAATATTTTGATAGATAGAAAATCCCGCTTACTTAGATGGCGGGATTTTTTTGTGGGTGTTATAATTTAAAAATCATTTCAATAAAAAATCCTTTCACAACAAGTGTGAAAGGATTTCAATTGTATGACGATTTGCATCTGATTAATAATCTCTGTTATAACCGCCGCCGCCGCCGCCACCTTTGTAGCC
>JANMOR010000763.1:0-5002 GCA_031369435.1 Chitinophagaceae bacterium | reverse complement strand
GGTAACCAGTTTGAACAGGCAGGTTTTATTGCACCACAGGTATTACCCGGCGATTATACCGTTAAGATGAAAGTGAACGGCAAGGAATATACGCAGGTTGTAAAGATGGCGCATGATGCAAGCAACAAAGAGTTTACCATGCAAGACAGAGAGCTGCAATACAAAACAGGAATGGAGTTGTATGCCATGAATGAACGTTTGGCAAAACTGGTAGACAGTATCAACAGCACACAAACCATGTTGAAAAAACATATTGATTCAACAAAGAATAAAAAAACAAAAGTATTGTTACAGGATTACTGGAACAAGCTGGAAGAATTCCGGTTAACATTGGTGCCGCCTGTTATAAAAGGTACAGCAGATATTAAACGGTTGCGTTCAGATATCAGCGATGTGTACGTATCTGTTGTAGGGCAGGAAGCAAAACCAGGCAATCTTCAATTGCAAAGAGTAGAGGCATTGAAAACAGAGATCAGCAAAGCAGAACAAAAGAATGAACAACTGAAACAACAGTTTGAAAAGAAAGTAATGGATGCTATTCAAAAAGAAATGCCAAAGCGGCCTGAAGTAAATAAACCGGTGAAGAATTAATATCAACCGTAAAAGTATGGTTTAAACTAAGAGCGGCCTGCAATAACAGGCCACTCTTAGTTTTTATTTCTTTTTTCCCCACTTCTTAATATCTAAGTAATCTAAAAAGTAAATGACTTTCAGAGAAAGATTATTATTCTGATCTGCATCCAGCGTATTGCCAAAGTTTTTGATATAATCCCGTTCAATGGTATTGGCAAAACTATAGATCGAATTTTTCCAAACAATATTCAGGAAACTGCCTGGTGCGAATTGCCAGGTATATACCATATCTATATTAAAGAAGTTTACATTCTGGTTCACATTTTCATTAAACACTGGATTACTGATAAGTTTACCATTTGTTTGCAACGTAAAGAATTCTTTATTCTCTACCGTGCTCATGTAATGGCGCATGCGGTAAGTAATACCCATCTTATTGGTGAAGTTATATTTCAGGGTTAAGATGTTTTCAATGGTATTGCGTTGACGGCGGGCAAAAATAATTTCATCGCTGGAATTGATTTTGGTAAAACCCACATTATTAAAACGTGGTTGCAGGCTGAGGCGATGTGAAACAGAGAACTTACTGTTGAACCGCATGGTTTGGCCAATAGTTAAATCAATAGCTTGTGCCGAATAGAAATTAATAATGCGGCGTGTAAAACCTTCTGCAAAAAAGGAATATTTTTTCGATTGGTTACTGTTTACCCATCCACCAATGGCTATACTCGGATTACGTGTAAAGTAATAACCGGTTTTACGTGGTTCATAAAAATCATTTTCTTTACTGTTCGCACCCAGGTAAGCACCTATCCACCATAATTTCTTGTTTTGTACTTCAGCATTGATATTGAAATTACCCAATTGATAAGTTTTTTCAATTCCTGCAATGGGCGTATATAATTTACTTATTCTGCCATTGAAGTTTAAGAAAATGCGGTTGTACCAGCTTTTTGGTTCCGTCCACCTGTAACCGGCATACCATCCATGATCTAAATAATTATTATTGGTAAAAAAACCAAGATCACGGTGTGTGTATTTGGTATCCATCAATTCCTGGAATACATTAAACGTAAAACGGCCACTTGTTTTGCCTACATAAAGATTATGATTGTATCCGCTTTTAGTTTTGCCACCGGGTAAATATCCAATTAAATGACTCATGGCAAATTTGCCACCTGCATTCCACATATTCTTTTTGTTATTGAAATCAAACAGGGCAGCTGTTACATTGGCATCATAGTTACTGCCGTTCCGCAGCACATTGGTATTGATCAATGAAATGCTGCTGTTGTTTTTTAAAGATTGATTCAGTACCAGGATATTGTAATTCGTTAAAGGATCTGTTTCGATCTTGCGTTGCTCTTTGGTAACTGTATTTTCAGCAGTAGCATATTGTGTTTTGGTAATAGCATTTAAAAAACCAATTCCCAATCCGCTTTGTGTACGACCGGAAATTTTTGATGCATTGATCAATTTTGATTCAGATGGGTTCCGGATAATTTTTTCAGTAGATGAGATGGAATTATGTACATCATAATAATGAATAGGTGAACCGCCGATCCTTCTTGAATAAAATAAACCTCCTTTGCTGAACAACTCTGTTCCTTCTGTAAAGAAATTCCTGTTTTCATTGAAGCGTACTTCAAAAGGTGTAAGGTTCAACACCTGGTTATCACTTTGCACCTGTCCAAAATCAGGAATGAGTGTTGCATCTAATGTAAATGCCTGGTTCAATCCATATTTTACATCTAATCCGCCATTGATTTGGTTGGTTAAATTTTTTGCGCCGGGCTGATTAACAGGAAAATGATTGCTGTACACAGAAAAATAAGGAGAGAACTGTAAACGAACCGGTGGTTTAATATTGGTAATACCGGTCCATAAACCTTCCTGTGTTAAAAAACCATTCACATTGGGATCGATTGGATTCCAAGTATTTTGTTGTTGGGTTTTTTGCCGGCGGCGGGTAATGTTCACACCCCAGTTCTGTACATCCTGTTTACCAAAACGGATAGCACCATAAGGAATGAACATTTCAAAACTCCATCCATTATCATGAATCACGACAGCGCTTTTCCAAACTGCATTCCAGCTGAAGTCTTCGCTGTTGCCATTGCTGTTGGGCGACATTTTTGCATCCCACTGCTCATTTAAAGGAGTAACAAAATATTCAAATCCGTTGAGGTTGTCGTGATAGGTATCAAAAATGATCCCGATATAATCATTATTTCCAAAGCCATCTCTTCCTTTTAATTCTCTTGCAATACTGTCTTTTGTTTGTTCATGTAAAAAACCCCCAAAATAAATACCCTCATCATTATACATTAAATAAGTAACCGATTTGGTTTGTTCTGTTTCTTTTGCACCTATCTGTGGTCTGAATTCAATGAAGTCTTTTGCAATGGCAGCATCATGCCAGGCACTGTCGTTCAGCAAACCATCAATTACAACGGTTTGAACTGTGCGTTTGGCGGGTAATTGTTTGGGAATAGGTTTTTCTGTTTGTGCAAAACATAAAAAAGTTGTGGATACAGCGAGTGCAAGTAGCGTTAGTTGTTTCATTGCTATTATGATAAGGTTTTACTTAAAGTAACCATGAAATTAAAAATGTTGCATCTCCATCCAGGAAAAATTTGATTGACGGACAACATTCTGTCTGTTTTATACGCAGGCTGAAATGAAGGTGTTACATTAGATGGATGGAAGGCAAAAAATAAGGATAAAATAACGTGGAGCGGAACTTACAGCTTTGTCAAATTGTATGCCGTTTAAATAATATTGCTGATAATTATTTTAAAAAATATAGGGAAGGCTTTTGATAAGTCAATTCATCTGGTACTACTTCCATTCATCAAATTGATAGAATGAATTTTTATAAGAAGCTCTTTCCTTCGTACATTCAAAATCCTAAATCAATCAGTATGAGAAAAATTGCAATGCTTTCGGGCATATTATTCTGTGTGCTTTTATCTTCAGCGCAAAAAAAATCAACAACTCCTGTTACCGTTTCAGCAGGTGAAGAAGCAGTGTACGGCACATTAAAGTATCGTTCCATTGGTCCATACCGTGGAGGACGAAGTGCAGCCGTTACCGGCAGTTACAAAAACAAAACAACCTTTTACATGGGCGCTACCGGAGGTGGTGTTTGGAAAACAAGTGATGGAGGGAGTAACTGGAAAAATATCAGCGATAAATATTTTGGCTCATCCATTGGTGCCGTTGCAGTTGCACCAAGTGATGAAAGTGTGATTTATGTGGGTGAAGGCGAAAACACCATGCGTGGAAACGTTAGTGAAGGATTAGGTGGAATGTGGCGCAGTGAAGATGGTGGCCGCAGCTGGAAAAATATTGGATTAAAAGATGGGCGGCATATCATCCGCATTGTTATTCATCCACGCAATGCTGATATTGTTTGGGTTGCTGTTGTTGGTCATTTGTTTGGGCCCAATGAAGAACGTGGTGTGTTTAAAACAATTGATGGAGGTAAAACATGGAAGAGAACATTGTTTGTAAACAATCAAACAGGTGCGGTTGATTTAGTCATGGAACCAGGCAACCCTTCTACATTATATGCAGGTACATGGCGTGTGATCCGCACACCGCACAGTTTAGAAAGCGGTGGTGAAGGAAGTGGTTTGTATAAATCAACAGATGGTGGTGATACATGGACCAATGTTTCAACCAAAAAAGGATTACCCAAAGGAACATGGGGCATTGTTGGTGTTGCATTTGCTCCATCAAATCCTGAACGTATTTATTCCATTATTGAAAATGCAAATGGTGGATTGTATCGCAGTGATGATGCCGGTGAAACATGGCAACTGATGAGCAGTGATAATAATATCCGCCAGCGTGCCTGGTATTATACAAAAGTGTATGTTGATCCAAAAAATCCAGATGTTGTTTATTGTCCCAATGTAAACTTTATGCGTAGCCGTGACGGCGGACGAACATTTCAAAGTTTAAGAACACCACATGGTGATCATCATGATTTGTGGATCGACCCGGATAATGGTGATCGTATGATTGTTGCAGATGATGGTGGTGCACAGGTAAGCTTTGATGCAGGAACAAACTGGAGTACGTATATGAATCAACCAACCGGACAATTTTATCGTGTATCAACTGATAATAGTTTTCCGTATCGTATTCTTGGTGCTCAACAGGATAACTCAACTGTAAGAATCAAAAGCAGAACAAGTGGTGTTGGTATTACTGAACAGGATTGGGAAACAACTGCAGGAAGTGAAAGTGGTTATGTAGTAGCCGATCCCAATAATCCTGATATTGTATATGGTGGTAACTATGGTGGTTATTTATCAAGACTCAATCATAAAACAGGAGAGAACCGTGCTATTAATGTGTGGCCCGATAATCCGATGGGCGCAGGTGCTGATGTACAGAAGTATCGTTTTCAATGGAACTT
>JANMOR010000750.1:0-1577 GCA_031369435.1 Chitinophagaceae bacterium | reverse complement strand
TATTCTGGTTTGATTCTGCATAAAATACTTTTAAAAATCTTACTAAATTTAGAAAAACTACTATTTTATTGAAAAATTGTGTGGTATGGTTACCCCTTTTTTGATAACTACAATCCCTTCTTTTACTGCATATAATTCATTTGAAGAATCGGGTAAATGCTTTCCTCCATTGATGTGAACATCATCTCCTATTCTGCAATTTTTATCTACAATTGCGTTGTTTATAAAGCATCTTTCACCTATTCCTATTAACTGCTTACCGTTACTAATATCATTACTCATATCGTTAATGTTTTGGTAGAAATCATTCCCCATAACATAGCAATTTTGAACGGTAGTATCATCTCCAATTCTGGAACGATTTCCTATTACTGAACGCACTATTTCTTTGGCATTAATGATGCAACCGTCCGAGATTAATGAACGATCAATGTTTGTTTTTTTAAACTATGTCGGTGGTAATAATCTTGGTCGAGTATATATTTTATTATCGTTATCAAACAAATTAAAATCCGGAATTTCTGCTGTTAGTGCAAGGTTAGCTTCAAAGAAAGAATAAATATTTCCAATATCGGTCCAGTAACCATCGTATTGGTGGCTGATCACCTTATATTTTTCAATAGATGCAGGCATGATCTCTTTCCCAAAATCAGTTGCATCTTTATACTCATCCTGTAACAGATCAATCAATAATTTTTTATTGAAAATATAAATACCCATTGAAGCGAGATAAACCCGACCCGAATTTCTCATTTCATTTCCTGTATCACTTACCCATTCGCCCAAAATTTCTTTCTTTGGTTTTTCAATGAACGAAGTGATTATATGATCAGCATCGGCTTTTAAAATACCAAACTCAGGTGCATCCCTTTCACCAACGGGAATGGTTGCAATACTGATATCTGCACTGCGGGCCACATGATCGTCAATCATTTTTTGAAAATCCATCTGGTATAACTGATCACCTGAAAGAATCAAAACATAATCTGCTTCATGTTGCTCCACATGGCGCAAACACTGGCGTACTGCATCGGCTGTACCCTGGTACCATCCCGGGTTATCAGGTGTTTGTTCTGCAGCAAGTATATCCACAAAAGCACTGCTGAACATACTGAAGTGATAAGTATTCTTGATATGCTTGTTCAACGAAGCTGAATTGAACTGCGTTAATACAAACATGCGGTTGATGCCTGCATTGATACAGTTGGAAATGGGAATATCAACCAACCGGTATTTACCAGCAATAGGAACGGCGGGTTTACTGCGGCTTGCAGTTAATGGATATAAACGGGTGCCTGCACCACCACCAAGAATAACTGCTAATGTGCTTTTTGCTGCTGATTTGCTCATAAAATAAATTTATACGATGATGAGTTTGATGATAATTATTGTAAACTTTTATAGAGATCAATATATTTCTGAACACTGCTTTCCCAACTGAAATCAAGCTGCATCATATACTCTCTTGCTGCGTTAAATTGCTTTTTGTTATTGTACAAATCACAGGCTCTCCAAACTGCATTACACACATCGCCTACAACTGCATTTGAAAACACAAGGCCATAACCATCTTTTTC
>JANMOR010000681.1:0-2047 GCA_031369435.1 Chitinophagaceae bacterium | reverse complement strand
TGATGTAAACAGCATCAGGTTGGGCGATAAAGTCAATATTCAGGATGGGGCGGTGATACATGCTACATACCAAAAAACGAAAACCATCGTTGGTAATAATGTAAGTATCGGTCACAATGCCATCGTTCACGGATGTACTGTTCATGATAATGTGTTGATAGGTATGGGGGCAATTGTAATGGATAATGCGGTCATCAACAGTAATTCAATTATTGCTGCCGGCGCCGTGGTTCTGGAAGGAACAATTGTAGAAGCAGGAAGTATTTATGCAGGAGTACCCGCCAAAAAGGTAAAAGACATCAGCCAGGAACTGATACACGGAGAGATTAACCGGATAGCTAATAATTATATCAAATATTCAGGATGGTTTAAAGACGTATTAACAGAAGAGAAATAAAATGGTATGAAGATTGTCCTGTATCCTTATGAAGTAAACCATGGTCAAAATGAAACTATTAACAAAAGCAGCACTTATCATCGTTTTGGTGTCTTTTATTACAAGTTGTAACGTATTTAAACGTACACCAAAAGAAGGTTGCCCTACAAATGGGAAAAATGTGGGTGCTGAAAAGATTTTGAGTGGCGAAAAGATTAAAAAAGCAAAACGATTTAACAGCTAAATAAACGGACTAACCCGTTATTAATAACACCATAAATTACCACTATGAATCCCACATTACGCAACCATGTTGGATATAACGAAGCCATCCTTGATGATGATGCCAGTTATGAAAAATTTCATCGTTGGGCCGACTTACTGGCCGACAAACTGAAAATCTCTTTCACCAAAAAGTTAGATGATTTTGAGGCTTTGTATTGGGACTTCCTTTATAAAGGAACCGCCCTTACATTAAGTTTTAATATATTTAACGGTATATCTGTTTTTCCTTCACTGGAAGAAAAGAGTGAGCATTTCGAAAATGCAGCCATTGCCGAACTGGTGGATGCATTGAAAGATGCTGATCCTTCTGAAGCCTGATTTAGGTTGAAAAGATCCGAACCCGTTCTTATCTAATAATTCTTCCTCTCCTCTATTGTTGCCAGTATTCCGCAATAGCTGATATACCTGAGCGGGTGAATGACTTCATTTGCTACAGCATTTTTTACAGCACAGCCGGGTTCTTCCAAATGAATACAATTATTAAACTGGCAGTCGCTGATGAGTATTCTCATCTCAGGAAAATAATGCGATAGTTCCTGTTTACTGATATCAACCAAACCGAATTCTTTTACTCCGGGTGTATCGATCACTTTTCCTGAACCTGCGTTTGGCAAATCATACATTTCTGCAAAGGTTGTGGTATGCATTCCCTTCCCGCTCCATCCACTTACTTCTTCGGTTCGCAAATCCAGTTCAGGCATGATGTAGTTGATAAATGTAGATTTCCCTACACCTGAATGGCCACTTATTAATGTGATCTTATCATGCAGCATCTCTTTTACATCCTCAATTCCTTCTTTCTTTTCCATTGAGATAAGAAATACTTTATAGCCAATGGCTTCATACATTGCTTTCCATGCTTCAAACAAATCCATTTCTTTTTTCCGGTAAACATCAGCCTTATTAAAAACAATGATGCTTGGAATATGATAAGCTTCTGAAGCAATCAGGAAACGATCAATGAATCCTTGTGAGGTTCTTGGTTCTTTCATAGTTGCAAACAACATGCTTTGATCGAGGTTGGCCGCAACAATATGATGATGATATTTTTGATGAGGCGATTTACGGTTGATGTAATTTCTCCGTTCATAAATTTCAATGATCATCGCCGTTTGCTCCAGCTCATTTTCCATTTCCAGTTCTACAATATCGCCAACAGCAATGGGATTGGTAGAGGTGATGCCATCGATCTTAAACTTCCCTTTGATTCGTGCACGAACAAAGTTGCCTTCGTCTGTTTTTGCTACATACCAATTACCTGTTGATTTATAAATGAGAGCCTGCATGGTTTGCAAAGAAAAGGAATAGATTGTCACGGAGGCACTGAAGACACGGAAAATGCATGTTTCTACGGAAACTTGCGCAATGTTTTATAACGCAGCCATG
>JANMOR010000667.1:0-4323 GCA_031369435.1 Chitinophagaceae bacterium | reverse complement strand
TGCTAATCCAACACAGGAGCCCATCCAGGGTTTCCAGGAAGTAAAGCCGATGGTATTTGCAGGTATCTTTCCCGTAGTTACAGAAGATTTTGTAGAACTGCGTGATTGTATGGATAAACTGCAGTTGAATGATGCATCGCTGACCTTTGAATTGGAAACATCACAAGCCCTTGGTTTTGGCTTCCGTTGCGGCTTCTTAGGATTGCTGCACATGGAAATCATCCAGGAACGTTTGGAAAGAGAATACAATCAAACAGTGATCACCACTGTACCCAACGTAAGTTTTGTTGCCTATACAACAAGAGGTGAAAAGATACTGGTGAATAATCCTGCGCAAATGCCGGAGCCAACTGCTATGGACAGGATTGAAGAACCGTTTATTAAAGCACAGATTATCAGTAAGCCTGATTATATTGGTAATATCATGACGCTTTGTTTGGGCAAACGTGGTATCCTTATCAATCAAAGTTATCTCACACCAACCCGTGTGGAGCTGATGTTTGAAATGCCGTTAACTGAAATCGTATTTGATTTTTATGATAAACTGAAATCACAAACCCGTGGTTACGCATCATTCGATTATCATCCCATCGGTTACCGTGAAGCTGATATTGTAAAGATGGATATTATGCTGAATGGTGATAAGGTAGATGCATTGAGTGCGTTGATACATCGCAGCCGTGGTCAGGAATTTGGTCGCAAACTTTGTGAGAAGTTGAAAGAGCTGGTTCCCCGTCAGCAGTTCCAGATTGCAATACAGGCAGCTATCGGTGCTAAGATCGTAGCCCGTGAAACGATCAGTGCCATGCGCAAAGATGTTACTGCCAAATGTTATGGTGGTGATATCAGCCGTAAAAGAAAATTATTAGAGAAACAGAAAGAAGGGAAGAAGCGTATGCGCCAGATCGGTAACGTAGAAGTGCCGCAGGAAGCATTTTTAGCTGTGTTGAAGCTGGATGATTAAGTTCAAGTATGCTGTCATCCCGAAGTATGAGGGATCTGCTCAATAAAATACTTAAAGTACAAAGAATTTTCTTTGTGCTTTTTTATTTCAGTTTAACTAATTCTTTGGCAACTGTATGTCCATTAATGTTGAATACAATAAAATAAGTTCCTGCTGCGAGTTGATATTGTTGCAATGTAAATGGCATAGAATAAATACCTGCACTTTGTTTCTTTTCTTCAACCAGTGAAATTTGTTTTCCATCTAATGAAACTAACTTGATACTTACATCCGACCTTTTTTCTAATTGATATTGTACAACCAAATTTTCCTGGAAGGGGTTGGGAAAAATCTGCAAGCTGGCTTTAAATACCTCCGGTTCAGCAATACCTGTTGCAACACTTAAATTCCAGGTGATATTATTTGTATGCAGGCTGATATGATTATCAGCTCTTGTTAATGCTGTTGTATCTAGTATCGTTGCAAGAACAGTATGATTGCCGTTAGGTACACTTCCAGTTAAAACAGTAAACGTATCTACATTATAGATTTGCGGATTACCATCAATGGCCCATGTTCGTTTCAATGTATTGGGAACAGGTTGAAGTAAATTGATTTTAAAACCCACTGTTCCATAAATATTAATAGTGCCTGCATTAGAAGGTGTGTATGAATCAAGCGGAGAAATAAGTGAATGAATTCTTTCAACCAATGCTTCTTTACATACACTGCAAAAAGCAGGACCTAAGGCTTCCATTTTACAAGTACCACCTGTTGTAGGTTTATACCACCCGGGGCCACCTGTATGTTGAAACACGCCAATGCCGGGAGTTCCAATCCAGTTTTTCCATTTCACCAAAGCAGGATTACTCTGTGCCGTCATATTTGGTTTTTCGCCAGCGTATTGACTGCCGGCCCAATATTCATCAGCCAATCCTGCAAAGGAATGTCCTATTTCATGAATCATGATTTCTGCAGCACTGCTATGAGTGGTGCTGGTTGCAATGGCACCGCCTGAACCTCCATAAAAAGAAGTATTACCTATCATGAGCACCTGGTCGTACTCAGGAAAATTGGCGGCAAGTACTGAATTGATCAATGCAAAATTTCCCGGCACTACGAGCCGATGTATATTACCAAAGTCAAAAGTGGTTCCAAAATAATTTGCCGGATTGGAAACAGGATGCGTTCCAATACCCGGACAATCGGGTGCTGTACTTGGGTGCTTGATGCCGCTTTCAGTTGAAACAACCTTCACTGCAAATACATTGAAATAATTTTTGTATTCTTTAAACGGAACGGTATTGAATAATTTATCATTGATAGCAATGACGTCCGTTATAAACTTTGCTTGTTCTGAAGCAAGATAACCATCTGCAAGATATACGATGTTCAGGCGTTTATCCAAAGGCCCTGTTTTAATAATTGTATCAACAGGAAAAACCTGTGCTATGCCTGAATGATAAAGCAGGAATGAAAATAACAGTGTGTAGATTTTTTTCATATTACTGATTGGTTAAGGTTAGTGCTGAGCGAAAAAGTGTTTTTGTTGTTTGATTATTTCCGGGTTCATCAACCTTGATTGTTTTAATGGCTGTATTATAATTAAAGCGTAGCGGAATTTCTGCTCTTGTCAATTGTATGATTTTACGTTTGAATTTCCCGGCTTCATCTGTGTATTCTAATTCCTGCATCAACGGGTTGGTAATAATGATACTGCTCAGCAATTGATCTTCTTCATTTAACAGACTTATTGTCCAGCTACTGAAGGCTGCAACTGTAGTTGACATGTTTTTTGTTTTCAATGTTCCGTTAACAATTACCTGTTGAACCAGCTTTATTTGTAATGTATTAGCAACAGTATCTTTAACAGCTTCCAGTGTTATATAAAGAATTTGAGGAGCTTTATTAGATAATTTTGCGTCAGGTATTGTTGATGGAACCTGTTTATTATTACAGGAAATAAGACAGGAAAGAAACAGGATTTGTATTGCTAAAAACCGAGTATATTTATATAGAGATGATTTCATTGTTATTTTTGGTTCTATAAACATAGAAAAAATAGCACTGACATCAAATTAAAAAGATTTTGATAACTGAAAAATTGTGAGCCATGACTGATTTTATGCTGAATAAGGAACCCGACTTAATCGTTACTGCCCGCTTTATAGAAAAAGGTGAAGACAAAGCACTATCAGGTGATGATTATACTGTTCGTTTATACGACCGTGATATTGCTGATGATGATTTTTTGGGCGAAAGCAGGTTGGATGCAGAAGGTCATGTTCGTATTGCATTTGCGCATGATTCATTTGTAAATGACAGTGCTTTTAAAGAAACCCGTCCCGATTTTTATTTTATCATCATGCAAAATGGCAAGCCTGTTTATACTACAAAGGTACTGGAGGAACTTAGCCTCGAAGACCTGGAACAATTTAAAATGGGAGAAGGGGAGATGGTTGATTTGGGAAGTTTTTTGGTAGATGTGAAGTAATAACTGTTCAAGAGCTAAGAGGATGAAAGAGAAAAGGAGTAGAAAGAGGATTTATAGAAGGCTTTAATTTCAAATCATCTAAAATAAAAAAGCTGTTGAACATTATTCAACAGCTTTTCATTTATCAACGATTAATTATTTATTGAAACTTCTTAGCATCTTCTAAAAACTTCGCTAATCCGAGATCGGTTAAAGGATGTTTTAATAAACCAAGAATAGATTCCAGCGGACAGGTACAAACATCTGCCCCTAATTCAGCTGCCTGGATAATATGCAATGGTGTGCGGATAGAAGCAGCGAGGATTTGTGTTTCAAAACCCTGCATAGAATAAATATTGTTGATCTGCCCAATCAGTTCCATGCCATCCCAACCACCATCATCAATACGGCCAATAAAAGGAGATACATAAGTTGCACCGGCTTTTGCAGCAAGGATCGCTTGCCCTGCACTGAACACCAATGTGCAGTTTGTTTTAATACCATTATCAGTAAACCATTTCAATGCTTTAATACCGTCTTTGATCATGGGCACTTTCACCACAATGTTTGGATGCAACGCAGCGAGTACTTTACCTTCTGCAACAATGCCATCAAAATCGGTGCTGATCACGTCGGCACTGATGTCGCCATCCACCATTTCGCAAATGGTTTTGTAATGCTGAAATACTGCTTCTTGTCCTTTAATTCCTTCTTTAGCCATCAAAGATGGATTGGTGGTTACACCATCGAGGATTCCTAATTCGTTTGCTTCTTTGATTTGCGCCAGGTTGGCGGTGTCGATAAAAAATTTCATTGCAGAAGTTTAATTTTTTTGAAGATGGATAATGATCAGTTTGTTTGGGTCATCTTCAAAAAAGAGAAAAAAAATGGCAGGTTACTTACATCG
>JANMOR010000410.1:0-1510 GCA_031369435.1 Chitinophagaceae bacterium | reverse complement strand
GTTATATGCAACATGCTGTTTCAGGAATTATTGCTTCTGACAAATTGTTTACAATTCCTGGTGTAGTCATACTTACATTGGGTGGTATTGCTGCGGCAATTAAAGGTGGGTTACCATTACTCAGTACAGGTTGGATTTTCTGGCCTCTTGTTTTATTCTCGTTATCAGGATTATTCTTTGCAATAAAAGTAGCACCACTGCAAAAAAAGATGAAACAGTATTTGGAAATAAGCAATAGTAATAATAGTTATCAGCAGCAACAGTTCACAGGTATTATGAAACAATGGGAGTTTTGGGGAGCACTTGCTTTATTAACACCGTTGATCTCATTTTTTATGATGATAGTAAAATGGCCGGTAGTAAGTCCACTGGCTCCATAACAAATAAATTAAACAGTAACATTAAACATTTCATTATGACAAATTTTCAACGCATCCCCGATGCAAACGAACCGAAAGACAAAGAGCTTTGGGAGATAGCTCAAAAAAGAGCTTCCTTTAAAACGCATTTGATTACTTACCTCCTGGTAAACATTTTTCTCTGGATCATTTGGGCTATCAATGGTGCTGAGCGATATGATGGTGGTATTCCATGGCCTCTTTGGGCAAGCCTCGGCTGGGGTATTGGTATCGTATCACATTATCTCGGTGCTTATGTTTATCCCAAAAGCAACAGTGTAGAAAGGGAGTATGAAAAATTAAAAAACAAACAACAGTAATTCATCATCAATAAATATTTTTTTATGAAACAGGTTCTTATTGCCTTATTATTTGCAACCATCTTTACAAATGCATTTGCTCAATCAGAAAAATATGCAGGTGCCATGCAAAAAAACTTAGAAACATTTGCAGCTTCAAAAACAGCAGCTGAAATGCATGACCTCAGCAATGCATTTGAACGTATTGCAGATGCGGAAAAAAATCAATGGCTTCCTTATTACTATGCTGCTATGACAGAAGTACTCAATGGTTTTATTCTCACAGATAAAACAGGAGTAGATCCAATTGCTGACCGTGCTGAAATACTGATCAATAAAGCAGATGCGATTGAAAAAAATAATTCAGAAATCTCTTGTATTAAATCCATGATTGCATCTTTACGCATGATGGTAAACCCGATGCAACGCTGGCAGCAATACGGAGCTTTATCAACACAATTGATTGAGCAGGCAAAGCAACAGGATCCCGCCAATCCACGTCCGTATGCCTTGCTTGCACAAAATTTATTTTATACACCAGCGCAATTTGGTGGTGGATGTGCAACTGCAAAACCTGTAGCAGAGGAAGGCGTAAAATTGTTAAATGCATTTCAAATTAAATCTCCATTACATCCTAATTGGGGAAAGACTCAGTTTGATATGGTGCTGAGCCAGTGTAAATAATGTGTATTAGTCCTGTGTCAATTGGCACAGGACTCCTTTATTTTTGAAGTTTAAACAATTTAAAATGGAACAGCCCGAATTCTCCACACAAAACAGTTTACAGTTGATAGAAAGTATGATCAACAAAGC
>JANMOR010000654.1:0-2736 GCA_031369435.1 Chitinophagaceae bacterium | reverse complement strand
GTTTCGGAAAATTAGAACTGGTGCGTAATACATGGCGTTCTTTCCAGTATGCATTAGACTCAACAGGTATCTACAAGCCTTTGCAAAATCTTGCCACTACATCTTTTAATGTTACAGCTGTAAATATTGAAGAGAATGATAACCGTACTCCTGTTAACTATGTAACTCCGCAAGGTGTTGAACGGGTGCAGCAATTAAGTAATAACGGCATTAACCTGTTGCAAAATGAAGCATCACTCAGTTTGCAGTTATGCGATTTGCAGGATGGCGACAGCCGTGCTGTTTTCAAATCAACGAATCTGGATCTGCGTCAGTACAAACGTGTACGTATGTTCATGCATACAGAATCAAGAGGTAAAACTGATATCTTAAAAGATGGTGAAGTATTGGCAGTAATTCGTTTTGGTACCGACTTCATCAATAACTATTATGAAGTACGTATGCCTTTGAAAGTAACCAAGTGGGGATATTATCCAAGACCTAACCCAAATGATACAACCAGTGAACAATGGCCCAATGCCAACCAGTTTGATGTAAACCTGGAAGATCTTGTTCGGTTTAAATTAAGACGCAGTGGTTCAGTTGCAACTCTTTTTTCTGAAGACAGGGGCAATGGTATCCGCTGGAGTGTAATGGGTAATCCGAATCTTGGTGAAGTAAAAGGATTCTTAGTTGGTGTTGAAAATAATAAGAACGATAATACCGCTATTGTTTGTGCCGAAGTATGGATCAATGAACTTCGCTTAAGTGGTTTGGATGAAAAAGGTGGATGGGCAGGAACAGGAAGATTGGATATTCAACTCGCCGACCTTGGAACCCTTACTGTATCAGGTTCTGCACGCAGTGCAGGATTTGGCACCATTGAACAAAGAGTGAATGAACGTAGCCGTGAATTCTTTTACCAGTTTGATGTAGCTGCCAATCTGCAATTAGGAAAACTGTTACCTAAAAAAGTAGCGCTTGATATTCCTTTTTACGCCAGCTATTCACAAACAGTGATGAATCCTGAATATGATCCATATGATCAGGATGTGAAACTCAAAGACAAACTAAAGACCACCAACAATAAAGATTCCATCAATAATATTGCACAGGATTTTGCTGCAGTAACATCGGTGAATGTTACCAATATGCGTAAGAATAAAACCAATGGCAAGCCTGCAAAAATTTATGACGTCTCCAATTTTGATGTAAGTTATTCCTACACCAAAACGGAAAAACGAAACCCGTTGATTGAAAGTGATGTCATTGAAAAACATTATGGAGGTTTGGGTTATAACTATGCACCACAACCGAAGTTTATTGAACCATTTAAAAAACTCATCAAGTATCGCAGCCCCTGGTGGAATATCGTTAAAGATTTTAATTTCAACTATCGTCCGAGCCTGTTAAGTTTCAGGGCCGATGTGAACCGGCAGTTTGGTGCAGCCCGTGCAAGAGAAGTAACCATACCGGGTATTGCACCAAGTCCGTTTAAGATTCCTGAAACCTATGATAAGTATTTTGTGTTTGATCGTGTTTATAATATGCGTTGGGATTTGACACGTTCTATTAATCTTGATTTCAGTGCAACCAATAATGCAAGGATTGATGAACCGATGGGCAGATTGAATACAAAAGAAAAGAAAGATTCAATCCGTCGTAATTTTTTAAAAGGCGGACGGAATGTGATCTATCGCCAAACAGCAAACGCATCTTATAATTTACCATTGGCAAAAATTCCTGCATTGGATTGGACAACTGCCCGTTTCAATTATTCCACTACATACAATTGGATTGGTGCTTCACGTTTGGCAGTGAACCTGGGTAATACCATTGAAAATTCACAGGCAAGAATTTTTACAGGGCAACTTGATTTTACAAGACTGTATCAGAAATCAAGATTCCTCCGTTCATTGGAAACACAAAAAGATCCCAACAAGCAACCTGCATTGGCATCACCCAATATCAAATTCAATCCAAAAGATACGGTTGGTAAAAGCAAACAATACATTGCAAAACTTTTCCGCAGGCTCAACAGGCTGGAGGCGAAAAAAGATAAAGGCATCCAATATGAACCCGGCGGCGCAGCAAAAGCATTTGGTCGATTGCTCACATCTATCAAGAATATTAATGTCAATTATAACGAAACGTTCAACTCAAGGATTCCGGGTTATATTGATAGTCCGCAAATCCTTGGGCAAAACTGGAGAACCCGTGCACCAAGCCTGGCTTATGTTTTCGGAAAACAACCCGAAGCCGGTTGGCTGAACGAAGCTGCAAGAAAAGGTTGGATCACAAAAGATACGAACTTCAATTTTCTGTTTACACAAAGCTATCGCCAGGAATTAAAAGTGGAAGCTACTGTTGAACCTATCCGTGACTTCACCATTGACTTGAACCTCAGCCGCTCCTTCAGCAAAAATTATTCTGAGTTGTTTAAGGATACAACAGGCAATGGTAATTTTGGTCACCTGAGCCCGTTAGCAGCAGGAGGTTTTGATATTACCTTCATCTCTTATCAAACCATGTTCAGAAAATATTCTGTAACAACACCGGGTGAATCGTTCCTGCAGTTTGAGGAGAACCGTAAACTTTTATCGCAGCGTTTAGGATTGGCCAATCCTTATGCCGGTGGTCAATTGATTGGTGATTATTATAAGGGTTATGGAAAATATTCACAGGATGTGCTCATCCCTGCATTCATTGCTGCTTATACGAACCAGGATGCATTAAAGGTTGGGTTGATTGATGAAA
>JANMOR010000600.1:0-10020 GCA_031369435.1 Chitinophagaceae bacterium | reverse complement strand
CGTAACTTTTACATTATACCGATGTAACATAAAAACTAATTCAAACTATTTGCTATCGGTATAATACTATCTAAGATTTCCTCATAGTCCGTTGGACTATTTAATAAATCAAGATGGTATAATTGCCAGAGACTTTAACATGAGTAATACTATTTTGGAGCAGCAGCAGATCATGTCGCAATCAGTTTTACAGGCTTTTGGTTTAACAGATAACACACTGAAGATGGAAGCTTTTGGAAGTGGCCTGATTAACCGTACATGGAAGATCACAACAGCAGAAGGCGTATATATTTTACAACGGGTAAACGACCTGGTGTTTAAAGAGCCTGAAGACATTGCCTACAATATTAATCTTGCTGCAAGTTACCTGCAGCAACATCACCCCGAATATAAATTTGTTGCACCTGTTGTTTCAAATGATGGGGCAACACTTGTGTATGTAAAAGATGAAGGATTCTTTCGCATGTTTCCTTTTGTGGAAGGTTCGTTTTCAAAAGATGTGGTTGAAACAGCTGAGCAGGCTTTTGAAGCAGCAGAACAATTCGGACGCTTCACCAAATTGCTGAGCGGGTTGGATATTCATCAGCTTCGCATGACCATCCCTTCGTTTCATGATCTTACATTACGCTATCAGCAATTCATGATGGCATTGGAACAGGGGAACAAACAACGGATCAAAGAATGTGATTCACTCATCAAAAAGCTGGTGCAATATTCAACTATTGCAGAAGAGTATAAACGAATTACGGAGAACCCCGAGTTTAAATTACGGGTTACACATCACGACACCAAGATCAGCAATGTATTGTTTGATGCGCATGCAAAAGGATTGTGTGTGATTGATTTGGATACAGTGATGCCCGGTTATTTCATCAGCGATGTGGGCGATATGATGCGTACCTATCTCTCTCCTGTAAGTGAAGAAGAACAGGATTATAATAAGATTGAAGTAAGAGAAGATTTTTATAAAGCAATTGTACGTGGCTATTACAATGAAATGCAGCACGAATTAACCGATACAGAAAAAAACGCATTCTTCTATGCAGGTGAGTTCATGATCTATATGCAGGCCATCCGTTTTTTAACCGATCATTTGAATGATGATGTATATTATAGTGCAAAATATCCGGGACATAATTATAACCGTGCCATGAACCAGGCCATCTTACTTGATCGCTTGATCGAAAAAGAAGATAGCTTAACGAGATTGTTGAAAGGAAATTTTTTCTAAAGCGGGTTTGAAATTATTCTAAAAGATTTTTAATAAAAATGGCCGGTGTTTTCACCGGCCATTTTGTTTGCGGTTGTTCTTTCTATCTTAAACTGTTTGCAGTACTGTTTGGATAAAGTCTGGTTTTTAACTGCTCCGTTTGTTGCAATGGTAAAGTAGCTGCATCGCATAGCGCCTGCCAGAAAGAATAAGGCTGATGCATACATCCCCTGTAAATATAACAGGTGCTGCAACTGTTTTCGCTGCAGGGATCTTGTGTAACGGCCTCGCCGTTTGTTACTGGTTGTTTTTCGGTCATGATGATAAGGTTATGATGATGATGACACAAACCTAAGCTGCGCAAAAATTTTTTCAAACAGCATTAAGGATGAATTGAAAAAACAGATGAATAGACTGTTGAAACCTGCTGAAACAAATTCATCGTTCTCATTTGATCGCCTTTCAATTCATCAACTGAAAACAACAACTCATGAGCTTTCAGTTTCTGCCGGCAATCTCCCTGCTCAATATTTGCACTTCAAAACCTATTATCATGAAACGATTTAAAAAAATTATGAAGTGGACGGGTATCATCCTCCTCTTCATAATTGTATCGGTTACAACCTTAACAGCAACAAGACAGAACCTCAGCTTTGAAGCACCCTATCCAGCTATCAAAGCAACAAAGGATAGTATTGTTATTGCCCGTGGTAAACACCTCGTATATAACATTGCACATTGTGTTGATTGCCACAGCACCTCTAATAAAGATTCACTAATGGCGCTTGGCCAGGAGCCTGTGTTGAGTGGCGGTTTTAAATTTGAATTTGAATTAGGAAAATTTTACAGCAAGAATATTACTCCTGATAAAGAAACTGGAATTGGAAATTTAACCGATGCGGAAATTGCAAGAAGCTTATACTATGGAGTGAGCTCAAAGGGAAAGGCCATGCTCGATTTTATGCCTTTTCATAATTTGAGTGAAGATGATATGACTGCGATCATTTCTTATCTGCGTACAGTAAAGCCTGTAAAAAATAAAGTGCCTGAACATGAGTATACCACGATGGGCAAAGTGGTGAAAGCGTTTCTTATTAAACCTGTGGGGCCAAGTGTAGAAATTGTAAAGTCAGTAAAACAGGATTCATCAGCTATTTATGGTGGATATATTGTAAACAGCCTGGGTAATTGCGCCGGCTGCCATACTAAACGTGGTGCAACAGGTGAAGTAATTGGTGCACACATGGCAGGTGGTAATTCATTTGAAGAAGGAGGCATGCCGCCTTTAATTTCTCCCAATCTTACACCCGATAGCAGCAGCCGCATTTTTGGCTGGACACAACAGAATTTTATTGATCGTTTTAGAATGGGTAAGGTTATTAAACACAGTCCTATGCCATGGAACTCCTTTAAAAATATGACTGATGATGAACTGAAAGCAATCTACAATTACCTGCAAACGATTAAACCGGCAAAAACAGAAACACGTAATAAAAAGAGTAAGTAAAACAATTCTACATGTTTAATTATTTACAATGATCATCAAAATATTATTGTTCTTCAACTTGCTGCCGTTTTTGAGTTCATGTAAATGGTTTATCACTTCATCCACTCATTTGCTCAATTCACTCAGGTGAATATTGTTGAAAGCCGCAACTGAAAATACCTTGCAATTGAATTAAACTTATCAATCATGAAGAATTTATTTTTAATTATTGGTATCACTTCATTCAGCATGATGATCATTGTTGCGGCATGTACCAATACATCAACAAAGGAAGACAAACCCGTTGTGGCCATATCCAATGCTGAATTGATAAAACGTGGCGAATACCTGGTGAATGCAGTTGGTTGTGATGATTGTCATTCGCCTAAAAAAATGGGACCGGTTGAACCTGAGATCATACCGGAACTTCGTTTCTCCGGTTATCCATCTTCGAGAGCGTTTCAAAAAGCAGACAGCAATGTTGTAAAGCAGGGATGGGCTTTGGCTGGCAGCGATTTTACATATTGGGTAGGTCCATGGGGCATGTCTTTTTCTGCCAATATCAGCAGCGATGCTACAGGAATCGGCAACTGGACCGAAGAACAATTCTTCAAAGCATTACGTGAAGGAAAATATAAAGGACTTGATAATAGCCGTCCATTGTTACCTCCAATGCCGTGGTTTGTGTACAAGAATTTTAACGACGATGACATCAGAGCCATTTTCGCTTTTTTGAAATCAACCAAGCCTGTTGAAAATGTAGTACCGGCACCAGTGGGCTTTGCGGGTCTTAAAAAATAAATTTTTCAGCAAACTCTGCTATACAATTTTTTATGAAGCACTTTGTGTTTAGGTTTAAACGTTGCGGCCCGGTGTGCTAACCCACCGGGCTTTTAAGTTTACAATTCATCCCTTTTTTTCCTCAATTCATACAGGATAGGGGACAGTTTGCCTTTTAGCCAGCCGTATAAATGCATAAAAGATGGTATTTTGTAAGAACTGTTATGAAACTGAAATTACCGGAATATACAAGTAAAGATTATTTAGTGCTGGCATTGGTATTAATCCCGATTTCCATCATCATCAACAGTGCCGTACTTCAATCAAAATATTATTCGAACTGGGGAATCTTTTTTACGGCCACAGGAATTGCGGCGGTTGGTTTTAGCATCAATTTTATAACATGTGGAGGCATTGCTGTGCTCATGAAAAAACGCTTCCCAGATGAAAGAAAGGTTGGTTTAAAGCTTACGTACATGATCCTTACCTTTTTTATAATAACCGGGTTATTTCTCCTGTTATTGTTTAAAGGATATGAAAGCATCCGCTTTTTCAATTATACATTCAATGAAAATGGATTTGTATGGGCCTATATCGGTATGGGAATAGTTAATACATTTCTTACACTTTTGTTTGAAGGAATTGACCGTTATGAAAACTGGAATGCCAATTTAAAGGAAACAGAAAAGCTGAAGAGTGTGTTTAAGCAAAGCCAGTTGCATGGTCTTAAAAGCCAGTTGAACCCTCATTTTTTATTCAACAGTTTAAACTCGCTGTCAAGTTTGATCAGTGAAGATGAAGAGGAGGCGGAAAAGTTTTTAAATGAAATGAGCAAAGTATATCGTTATATGTTGAGGAGTGAAGAAGACCAGTTGGTAACATTAGAAACAGAATTAAAGTTTACCGATTCTTATATGTACCTGTTGGGTGCAAGATATGGTGAGGGGTTGCAATTGCATGTTGATGTAAGCGATAAAGCAAAAGAAAAATATATGCCGGCTTTAACTTTGCAGGTGTTAATTGAAAATGCTTTTACTCAAAACTGTATTGATAAAGCAAGCCCCCTGCATATAACACTTGTTTCTAAAAGAGATCAAACCCTGGTTGTAATGAATAATGTGCAGCCAAAAGTTGTAACAGAAGAAATTGATTTGGAAGCTGAGTTGGATAACCTGGTCAACAAATATCAATTACTCAATCAGCCACCTGTTGTTATTCAGGAAGGTAAAACAGAACGCATCATCCGGGTGCCATTGATCAATCAAAAAGAGGAGGTATTATTTTGATGAAGTGGAAAAAATATACCAAACTGCAGCTCTATTCTTTTGTGGCATCTATGCCTATCATTTCCGTGCTGTTGAATTTTATCATGTTTGATGAGCGCATTTTTGCCGATTGGAAGATCTGGTTGTTTTCTATTCCGCTGATCTTTTTGTTGGGCGCCTGTTCCTGGCGGGGTCATACATACATTGGGAATTATATTAAAAACCGGTTCCCTGAATTACGACATACAAGAAAACGGTTGATGATTCTTGCATTCTATATCATTCCTTTCATGTCTTTTTCCGTTACGGTTATATTCTTTTTATATGATTGGCTTCATATACTCGGGTATCAACTGAACAGCACCGATCTTAAAATGGGATTGCTGGTTGGGTTTTGTGTAAACCTCATCTTTGAAACATTGTATGAAGCTGATTTTGTGCTGGAGAAATATAAAGAAAGTGTGGAAGAACGGCAAAACATGCAACAGTTATCAATGCACCATGAGTTTGATACATTGAAGAACCAGGTGAATCCGCATTTTCTGTTCAATTGTTTTAATACACTTTCATCTCTCATCAGCGAAGACAAAAAGAAAGCGGAGAAATTTTTGAATGAACTCAGTAAAGTGTACCGTTACCTGTTGCGGAACAATGAAGACGGACTGAGTACTGTAGAAAACGAAGTAAAGTTTATCCGTTCGTATTACCAGTTGTTGCAAACACGCCATGGCGATGCAGTGCAATTGCATATTGAAATTGATAAGCGTTATGAGAATTATACATTGCCTTCACTGAGCTTACAACTGCTTGTTGAGAATGTAGTAAAGCACAATGTGCTTTCAAAAAACAAACCGTTGATCATTGATATTTTTACAACAGCCGGCAACAAACTGGTGGTGAATAATAACCTGCAGTGTCGTACTGTAAAAGCACCCAGTAATAAAGTAGGTCTTGATAATATCAAAGCAAAATATGATCTGTTAAAGCAGCAGGGGTTCCAGGTAATACAGGATGATAAAAACTTTACTGTTGTGCTTCCCTTGTTATGGAACAACGCTGCTGAAAACCGCAGAACTATTTTAAACGAAACTAAAACTGTATAACATGAGAATCCTTATTGTTGAAGACGAAGAACTGGCCGTAAAAAAACTGCAAAAAACTTTAAATGCTGTTGATGACACTGCCAACGTTATTGGTATTACTGACAGCATTAAAACTACTGTTGAGTGGTTGCAAAGCAATCAGCAACCTGATTTAATATTAATGGATATTGAATTATCAGATGGACAGAGTTTTGAAATCTTCAATTTAACTGAGGTAAAAAGCCCGGTCATCTTTACTACCTCTTATGATGAATATGCATTAAAGGCATTTAAAGTAAATAGTATTGATTATTTGTTGAAACCTATTCAAAAAGAAGAATTGCAATCTGCATTAAATAAGTATCGTCAACTGCAAACTACATACAATGGTGGAGATGAAAAGGCGGGACTAAGCCTGGAAAGCCTTGTTAAAGAATTGCAGCAGAAGTTACAACCAAAAGAATTCCGCAAACGCTTTTTGGTGAAGCATGCACAAAAGCTGGTGTCGGTTGAAATTGATGAAATTGCTTTTTTCTATAGTGACGGACGTTTGAATTTTTTCAAAACAACCGATAACAAAAAATATGTAGTGGATTACACTATGGACGACCTGGAAGAAATGCTGGACCCTGAAAAATATTTCCGCATCAGCCGCTCCTTCTATGTATCTGTCAATTCAATTGATAAAATTGATGATTATTTCGGCAACCGTTTGATCCTTCAGTTAAAACCTGCAGTTGATAAAGAAGCATTGGTAAGCCGTGAAAAAGTAACCGACTTTAAAAAGTGGATGGGCAAGTAAGTATAATTTATTCAACAGGCACCTGTAGAATAAATACAGAATTGCTTTTGTGTACCTGTACATCTAAAACAGCATGAATGGATTGCAGGCGCTTTTCCATATCCTGCCGTTGCAACAGATTATTCAGTTGCTGCATATCACAATGTTCATTTGAAAACTGCATGGTAAAAAGCAGTTTTGATTTTTCAAGCCCGATATAAATATCACATTTCTGTGCACCTGCATTCACCAGGCTTTTGGCAGCTTCTTTAAACAACAGAAAAGCTTCATGACGCAGCTTCATATTCAGTTCAAGCGACTCTACTTTTTTATCAACAAATAGTTCAATATCGATTCCATAGCGGTTTTTTAAAGCGTCAATATATTCTTTCATCCGCTCAACTGTTCGTTGCATATGATCATTTTCAGGATCAATGCTCCACAACATATCATCCATTGCAATCATCATGTTATGGCTCCTGCTATGGATCTGCTCAATATATTCTTTTGATTTTTGCGGATCGGTTTCAGCTTTTAACCTGGCCATCTCACTCAGGATATTGATGTTGTTGAGTGCTGTATTTACTTCTTTATGCAGGTTATCGGCAATATCGGTCCGCATTCTTTGCATGCTTTCTTTTCGTTTCATCCGTTCCCTGTCGAACCAATACAATAAAATGGCCGCTATTAAAATAAGAATACTGTAAAACCACCACGACTTCCAAAAAGGAGGATTTATTTTTATAGTGAGATAAGTAACTGCTGCCGATTCGTTTCCTTCTTCATTGATTGTTTTTAATAGAAAAGTATAAGTATCGGGTGGGAGATAACTGTAAATAGCTTCATTGTTTTTATCTGCAAACTTCCAGTCTTTATCAAGCCCTTCCAGTTTATATTTAACCAGGTTCGCTTTACTAAAGTTGAGCGGCGAAAATTCAATAACCAATGAATTGTCTTTGTAATCCAGCTCAATTGGTTTCAATTGCAGCAATGAATCAATCGGCAACGATTTGTTCATCACTTTAAAGTCTGTGATTTTTATTTCAGGGAATCCGGAAGCAATTTCAATAGCGGCAGGATTAAAAACAATCATATGATCGGTACTGCCAAATATCAACCGCCCGTCTGGCATTGCTAACGATGCCGAAAGCGTAAAGTGATCATTGTTGATTCCATCCATCCGGTTAAAACTTACAAATATTTTTTTGTTGATATGGATGCGGTATAATCCATTGGTAGTAGTAAGCCATAAATACCCTTTTCTGTCCTTTTCCATTCCGGCAATATATCCCGAAAGAATTCCGGCATTCCCGATTAGTACTGACCGGTTCGACTTCCTGTTATATTTTACGATACGTGTTGCAGTAGTAATGATCATTGTACTGTCATCATACTCTAATACACCCGATACGCCAGTTTCAGGCAATTTTTTTTCGTTGGCTGCATTATGATGAAAGTGCATGATGACATTGTCGGTATCAGGATCAATTACGAAAATTCCTTCAAGCGGTGTAGCAATCCAGATATATCCTTTTGAATCAACAATGATCTTATTGATAGTCATGCGGGGGATCGCTTTGAATGGACTGACGCTTTCTGGTCGATTATTTTTTTTATCAGCTGCTGTATATTTAAATACACCTATATGCTGCATGCCTAACCAAAGACTTCCATTTCTATCTTCTACAATTTGCCTGATGGTTCTGTTTTCTAAAACAGCGGGGTTATAAAATGTAGCTGAACGGGTTGCCTGGTTAACAGCATAAAAACCGGGTTGTGCTGAAAGCCAGAGTGTATTACTGTCACGGGAAGCAAACATACCCCACACAAACGGACCGCCGTTTTCTGAAAGTCCTTTAATGTTGATAGGAATCTGTTTAAAATTTTTATCATAATGATACAAACCATCGCCCCAGGTACCGGCAAGTATGGTTCCCCATTTTGTATAGATGAATGACATAGGGCTGCCGGTTCCTGTAATATGCGTTACCCTGTTTGTATGATTCACATTTTTAAAATACTCTCCTGAAGGATTAAAACGGTACAGGCCGTTGTTTGCTGTACCAACCCATACATTTCTTTCATGATCTTCGTACAGGCATGTAACCATTTCATAAGCGATGCTTCTTTCATTAACATATCCGTTATAAACTAATTCGAATTTTTTTTCTGCTTCCAGGAATTTTGCAAAAACTCCAGCACCTCTCACCCAAATTGTTCCATCCTTTTGCTCATAAAAACCCTGTAATTCGTAATAGCTGTTCACTACATCGATAAAGTGTGCCATTTCAACAATGAATTGCTTCTTGTTGAAATCATAACAATATACACCCGGGAACCCTTGCCGGGTCCAGACAATAAACCATATACGTCCTTTTTTATCGAAATATAAATGATAAGGGCTCAGGTTTTTTTCTTTCAACGCATCAATAAAGGCTTCCTCTTCAATATTATTTCCGGGATAACTAAGCTGTTTAGTTGCATCATTATAAATTGCAATGCTGCTTCCCGGAATAACCATCAGGTATTTTTGAGTACCCGGTTGTTGTATAAAACCATGGATGACCCATTCTGCTTTTTGTTTAATAAAATTATTATCTGTTGAAAATTCATTGTTCTTCTCATTATAAGTTATCACTTCTATTCCTCTGAGTAAAAGAAATAATTGACCAAACTCATCCATGATCAATTCTTTGAGTGCTGTTGTAATGGCGCCGGCTTTTTTTGTTTTAACAACTACTTCTCTGAAAGTAAATTTTGTTGTACTGAAGATGCCAATTCGTCCATCGGCCAGTAATACCCAGAGATTTTTCTTTTGATCGACCAGCAGTTGTAAAACAGGATTCGAAGGGATGGATAGAGGATTGTAACTGTCATGACGAAAGGTTTTATACCGAACGCCATCAAACCGCTGTAACCCATCAGTTGTACCTGTCCAGATAAAACCATCGGCATCCTGTACCACCGTATTTACCTGGTTCGATAAAAGTCCTGAGGAAGTGCTGTAGTGTATAAAAGAATATTGTCGTGGAAGTTGAGCATGTGCCTGCCCAACAAATAAAAAATGAAGAATGTTATAAAAAAAAACAATACGTTTCAACAGTTGCAATTTAGGTTCACCAAATTTAGCAAACCACTCCCGTATGGCAAACCAGTTCATACAGGGCTTTACTCAATTCAACCGGCTGTTTCTGCAATTCATGTTTTGCAGTTCAATATGCCTGTTGATACATTCAGCTATACAGCTATACAATAGTATGGGTTGCATATATACCTGTTTTTAGAATACAGTTTTGTTTTCTGCCAATTCATCCATCATTTCAGGCAACTCATGTAAGAGGTTGTTTTAAACGGAACATTCATCATACATCTTTGTGTTGTTAATCAATTCAAAACATTAATCATTAAACCTTTCA
>JANMOR010000581.1:0-4577 GCA_031369435.1 Chitinophagaceae bacterium | reverse complement strand
TAGCCACCGGGCTTTCGTATTATCCTTATGAAAGAAGCCGGTATTAGTGAAGAAAGGCCGGAGCCTTTTCCAACCTTGGAGGAAAACTCAAAACATAAAGCTGCTTTTCTTTATGATCGATTGAAGAAAGATTGTTTCTCTGAAGATACCGGGCTTGAGGTTGAAGCATTGAATGGAGAACCCGGAGTAAAGAGTGCCCGTTATGCCGGAGAAAACAAAAGCTTTGAGAAAAACATTGAGAAATTATTGCAGCAGCTCAATGGACAAACTAACCGAAATGCCAGGTTCCGAACCGTTTTTACATTGATTCTCGATGGACAGCAATACCAGTTTGAAGGAATCTGCAACGGAACCATTAAAGAGCAAAACTCCGGAACCGGTGGTTTCGGTTACGACCCGGTATTTGTACCAGAAGGAAGTAAGCTTACATTTGCTGAAATGACGATGGAAGAAAAGAATAAATTCAGCCACCGGAAAAAGGGGCTAGATCAAATGCTTCAATTCCTGAAAAATAAGAAAAGCCAATTTTAATGATGCAAAGCAACCAAATGATTTCAGATGCCGACTTAATAAAGGGATGCATAGAAGGCGACCGTAGAATGCAGAAACAGCTCTACGATCAGTTTTCGCCTAAAATGTATGCCGTTTGTTTACGTTATATGGGCAATGCCGATGATGCACAGGATATTTTACAGGAAGGCTTTATTAAAATATTCAAGAACCTGGAACGCTTCAGGGGCGACGGTTCGTTTGAAGGATGGGTGCGGCGCATTTTTGTTAATACCGCCATTGAACATATCCGTAAAAAGAAACTGAACCTTTCATTAACGGAAAAAGAAGATACAATTGAATTCAAATCAGTTTCAGCGCTTGACAATATCAATGAAAAAGACCTGTTGAAAATTGTAAGTGACTTATCGCCGGGCTATCGCAGTGTATTTAACCTGTATGTAGTGGAAGGCTTCAGTCACAAAGAAATTGGTGAGTTACTGGGTATCAATGAAGGCACCAGCAAATCACAGCTGGCAAGAGCGAGAATGATTCTGCAGGAAAAGATTAAAAGATAAGAAAGACAATTATGAACGATAACCATCTCCAACAATTACTTCTGCAAACAGAAGTTACTCCTCCGCAAAACAGGTGGGAGATGATTGTTGTGGCTTTAGATGAGATGGAAGCAGATCAACCTCTTCAACAGCAACTTCTTTCAGCCGAAATTCCAGTTCCGCAAACTGCATGGATGATCATTGAAGAAAAATTAGAGGATCAATTTTATATTGATCAGTTAGAACATGCAACAGCCGAAGTTCCTGTACAAGTTTGGGAAGAGATCAATACACAATTAGATGAAATAAGAGATGAAGAGATTGCAGCAAAGCTTATCGCCATCCGGGAAAATCCACCAGCAGAAGTATGGAAAGTAATTGACGAACAGCTCAGTCAAAACCAACCGGCCAAAATCATTCCTTTCAAACGCAGTTATAAAACTATTTATCGTTTAGCAGCCGCAGCAATCATCACAGGCATTTTAGCTTTGAGTGGTTACTGGCTGTTGAATAAGGATAACCAAACTATTGCAGTTGTTACAACTGAACAACCAGCCATACCGGAACAAAAGGAAATCATTCTTTTGCAAAAGGAGCCTGTTCCTCAACCTCAACAGGAAACTATAACCGTTGCAACAAATTCACGAACCAACGTGAAGAAAAGAATTCAACAGGAGTTGAATTTGAACAATGCAGTTGCATATGCTGAACCTGATGATCACAGTTCACAAACTGCAGTAACGGCCAATGATATTCATCATCAATCATCGCAACCAGCGGCGGAAACAACCTCTTTTGCTGAGAACCAGTATTTTGTTGTGCTTAATGAAAGCGGCGACCTGGTAAGGGTTTCAAAGAAGATCAGCAATTTGAAATGTTTGAACAGCAGCTTTGCTGCTCCTGTTGATGCAGCAATGGTCTTACAAGCCAAAGATTGTAATGAGCAGATCAAACTCTGGCAACAAAAAATGGCCATGTCTGCAACATTATTGGCATCGGGAGGATATATTGATCTCAGCGAAATCATCAATAATACAGATCAATAATCAACTGATTGTTTAATCAACATATGTCCCGTATAAAACTTACACTGCCTGATTCATTTTCATTCACAGCTGTTATTCCTATCCGCATTTCAGATATCAACTATGGTAACCATGTTGGCAATGATGCCATCCTTTCCATAATACATGAAGCAAGAATGCAATTATTGAACCATCATGGTTTTACTGAATTAAACTGCGGTGGCGTTGGTTTAATTATGGCTGATGCCGGAATAGAATTTAAAAAAGAAATCTTTTATGGAGATACACTGGAGGTGAAAGTTGCTGCCACCAACTTCACTTCTATCGGGTTCGATCTGTATTATCAATTAGCAAAAAAGGCAAGCGAAAAAACAATCATTGTTGCTTTAGCAAAAACAGGAATGGTTTGTTATAATTATGATGAGAAGAAGATAACACAGGTGCCGCAACAAGTTAAAGAAGCACTTAGCTGAGAAAGCACATCATCACTTCATGTTTTTTATTTCATTCAACAGCGTACCTGCATAACTGCTGTTTAGCGTAATGAGTTCGTTGTACTTTTTTACAGCATCGGGCTTTTTGTTTTGCCGCACATAACACATCCCGATATAATACAGTGTTGTTTCAAAATTGGGTTTCAGCTTATCTGCTGTCAATAAATGTTCAATCGCTTCATCAATACGGTTAAGGGAAAAATAAGTAAATCCTATTTCGGCGTACGACAGATAATTCTGTTGTTCAAAACCAATTGCCTTTTGCAGATAAGGTATTGCCCTATCAAACTGCTTAAGGTCATTATAACACCAGCCAGTCCAGTAAAAAGATTTGACTGTTGTGGTATCAAATGAAATGGCTTTGAGATAATCAACTAAAGCTGCTGCAGTATTTTTTTGAGCATCTTTATACAGATCGGCTCTGGCAGCATATGCTTTTGCAAATGAAGGATTCAAAGCAAGTGCCTTGTTATAATCTTCCAGTGCTGCGTTGATTTGCCCAAGCTTATACTTTGCAAACCCGCTTTCATAAATGATCTTATGCCCAGTTGGATCTAAGAGCCCTGCCTTTTGTAAAACAAGCAACGCTTCTTTGTATTGTTGAAGTTCATTATAGCACCAGCCTAATTCATACAATGCGGCTGTAAAGTTGGGTTTCAGCTCAATTGATTTTTTAAAAAACTCAACAGCATCGTTACACTTCCCTTCGGTTTTCAGCTGCATGGCATTCTTATACAACTCATCAGCTTTATCCGTTTGTGCAAACCCATTTAAGGTAATAAGAAGAAAGAAAAAATATAGAAAGATTTTACCCGTCATTAAATTTTGAATTCAAATAAAAATAAATAAGCACTGCTCATTGATTGTAATCAGCTATTCCAGATTCTCCAGCTTTCTTCAGCTTGTATCAGCAGCATGTCTAACCCGTTTTTAATAACCGCCCCTTGTTTTTCCGCTTCCTGTAAGAAAGCTGTTTTCTCAGGATTATAAATCAGATCGTAACACAGGTATTCCTTATTCAGAGTTGTATAAGGTAATGATGGCATTTGATTGATGTTTGGTTGCATACCCAAAGGTGTACTGTTAATAATAACCCGGAAATCTTCTAACACATCTGCATTGAGTTGTTCATAACTGATTTGATCTTGTCCGGCATGTCTTGAAACATAAGTAAACTCTATCTTCAATTTTTGCAACACCCATGCCACAGCTTTAGCAGCGCCGCCAGTTCCAAGCACCAATGCTTTTTTATGATGCGGCTGAAGTAAGGGTACCAAAGTTTGTTCAAAGCCTGTTACATCTGTATTGTAACCGGCAAGCTTACCATCTTTTATATTGATACAGTTACAGGCACCTATTTCTTCTACTGCAGTTGATATCTGGTCTAAAAAAGGAAGAACAACTTCCTTGTAAGGAATGGTAACGTTTAATCCACGCAGGTTTACTTCTTTCTCCAGCAATAATTTCAATTCGGTAATGGATAGAATGGGATATAACTTATAACTGGAATCATCAATACCTTCCTGCTCAAACTTCTTCTTAAAATAATTGCCGGAAAAAGAATGTGATAAAGGATATCCAATCAAACCAAATTGCCTCATTATTTAACCTGTTTATCAAGGAACAGATGAAAGGTATCACCTCTTAACCCAACCCGCATAGTTTCAAGCGGTATTACTTCTGAAGGGGCAATATTTCCCAGGTTTACATTATGACCGATCAATTCAATAAAATAAAGTTGCTGTGCTTTTTGCGGAGCTTCCCACAATATTTTTTCTTCAGGTATCTGTGTAAGAATTTCCTGTACAAGACCTTCTCTTACTTCACCGCTTCCACGATAGATACCAACATTACCTGCTTCTCTTGCCTCCGCAATTACATATGTTGAACCTGCTTCCAGCTCGGCTCTCATCAGTTCAATCCATTTATAAGGAGGGATGATGTGGGCTGCATCTTTACTGCCCACTTCGCTTAACACTGTTCCGTGTTTGGTTAGTTTTTCAATATAGCCG
>JANMOR010000564.1:0-1898 GCA_031369435.1 Chitinophagaceae bacterium | reverse complement strand
TAGTAAGGATCACCGGAACTCCTCCGGCAATTTTTACCAATTCAGAATAGGTTACCCAGAATGGCGCAGGAATAATCACTTCATCTCCCACATCAACCAATGAAAGAATAATATTTGCCAGGCTTTGCTTGGCACCGGTTGATACAACAATGTTCTCCGGTTTATAATCAAGATTATTATCACGTTTCAATTTTGTACAAACAGCTTCACGCAGATCAAGATAACCTGCAACAGGTGTATAATGACTGTAGTTATCATCAATTGCTTTTTTTGCAGCGTCTTTAATATGTTGCGGTGTATCAAAATCCGGTTCACCTAAACTCAGGTCAATGACATCAACACCTTTTGCTCTCAATTCACGGCCGAGCTTGGCCATTTTCAATGTTTCGGGTTCATTAAACCTGTCTAAAAGAGAAGATAGTTGCATGTTGGCTTTTGTATTTTTTTTATGTATTCGCAGAATTTGTTGGTAATTATTGATTGGTTGAATTGCATTCAACTTTTCAAACAGGGCGCAAATTAATGCAAGTGAAACTATTGCTTGTTAGTTGTGTTGAATAATTGATACCGACAAAGAATCGCTGCCCAACCTGTTGCTATAGCCTTTCAGTAAAAGAGAATACACCCCACCCTTCTTAAAATTAAACTGGTATTGTTTTAAAAGACTATTATCTGATTGTTTCCTGAACTTGATGTTTACCAAACTATCTGCATAGAAATTCTGAAATCCACTTCCACTGAGAACTGCTTCCTGGCTATAGTTGCCAAAAAATGGGTTGCTAATAAGAATAGAATCTTGTAAAATATTAGAAGGGCGTGTTGTGGCTAAAATAACTGTATCGGTATTGGGGCTCAAATGAACGAATCTGATTTTGGATTGCTTACCTAATCCTGTTGTGTCAAGATTGTCCATTAGAAAAAAATATTTTAAGCCCGCTGGAGTAAGTGTATCGCACACAAAAAAAGAAAGTAACTGGCCTTGATTTGAAAATAACCAACTGGCTATTTCATTGTTTCCCTTTTTTATTTTGTAATTATTAAAACCACTATCAATTGTGATGTAATTAGTGCTTGGATTGAAGCCAGTTATATATGGGTATGTACCAAGTGGTTTCAGATTTTGTTGTAATTCGATGCTGCCTGCATTGGGTGAAGCATTAATAACTAATAACTGTGCAGTAGTACTTCTCACCATATCTTTTTTGTTGCAGGCAGATATAAAAAATAACAAAACCTGTATGGCATACTTCAAGATCCTTTTATTTATCATACTGCACTTTAAACTTTGAGAGATCGGGTTGATGTTTACGTTCCCGTTTTAATTCGTAATGATAAATCGTTTGTCCAATTTGTTCAAGAAAGGGCAAGCCAATTTTATCATAATCATATTTGTCGTCATACAGAATCCCATCTGCATTACAATAAATGGTAGCACTGAGCATGAATTCAATATTTTTTTCCAGATCAATGATATATGCAACATCCGTTAAGAAGCCATACGACCATCCGGGTTTATTAAATATGCGGATATGTTTAGGCAAAGGTTTATGCTTTTGTGTACCAAACATAAAAAACTTGCAATAGGCATCATAAAACTCTTTGGTATCATACTCAGGGTATGTTGTTTCAAATGGCAACTGACTCATATATTAATACACAAACCGGTAATCATCTGCAGTTAAATTGAAACGCTGTTCTTTTGAAACTGCTTCAGGAAAAATGACACTGCGTAATACCTGGTGCAGATCAGTTAAATACATGCGGTTCTTACGGCTGAAGTCCATCGGTTCATTCACCAGCATATCTGCATCATTGATAAATCCTTTTCCGATCCAATCGTTGCGAACAAGATATGGGTAACTGCTGGTCAGTTGTGGGTGCTCAAAAATGATCTTACC
>JANMOR010000546.1:0-5055 GCA_031369435.1 Chitinophagaceae bacterium | reverse complement strand
GCAGCTACATTAAATACAGCTACACTTCCGGCAACAGATAAAAAAGCATTGGATGATTTCTCTAAAAAAATTGCTGAGCTCAGCAGGGTTGTTGCAGCAACTGATCAGTATCGTGGTGAATTGGTGAATAAACTCCGCTTCATTAAACAGGCGGTGATTGAAACGCCTAAACTATCACTCGATCTTTCAAAAGCAATCATGCAGGTAGAGAAAAGATTGAACGCTGTCAACCGTCAGTTGAATGGCGATGCAACACTGGCAAGAAGGGAGTTTGAAACAACACCATCTATTGGGGGTCGTATTGGTTATGTGATTGGTTCCTTATGGAACACAACTGCCGCACCTACACAAACACAGATCAACTCTTACCAGATTGCTGTAAAGCAGTTTACTCCTGTTTACAATGAATTAAAGGCCATTGCTGATGAAGTGAAAAAAATAGAAGATATGCTGGAGAAGAGCGGGGCTCCTTATACACCGGG
This sequence comes from Chitinophagaceae bacterium, assembly GCA_031369435.1. Taxonomy (GTDB): domain Bacteria; phylum Bacteroidota; class Bacteroidia; order Chitinophagales; family Chitinophagaceae; genus Lacibacter. The sequence goes on along the minus strand of JANMOR010000546.1, from coordinate 4,573 downwards.
CCGCTTGCCTGAGTGGAAAGGTGGGATGTAATTTATTTCAAACTTTGCCAAAGTTGAATCAGGCTGACTTTCAATAATCAGTGTTGTATAACTTTGGCAAAGTTTTTTTACTATTTTTTTACACGCTTAAATGTTCCTTCCATAAACTTGGCTTCTTTTCCATCTGGTCCATCGCCGTACATGGTGAGTACATAATTATCATCATCCATAAATTTTTGCTCCTGGCGGATGTTTACATCCTTACCTGTTACCGGGTCGGTTTGTTTTCCTTTAAAATGCATGGTTTTGGTTGCAGCATCATACTCTCCTGTCATCATAATAATTCCTGATCCAAGATTATCGATCCATGTCATGATAAAATGCTTCTTGGCATTATCATAAGCAAGTGTGCTTCTTCCCTGGAAAGGCATCCCCATCATGGTGCTGGATAAATCAGCAACCTGGTATAAGCCATTCATGACCATACTCACCACATCGGTAGCTTTCGACTTTGTTGGCTCAGGGCTACCCATCCATGAACTGATTTCTGCTTCCCATGTACCAACATGGCTGGCCATCCATTTGTGCATGTCGCCCGGCGTCATGAAACTTTCCCATGCTTTAGCCATAGCCGCTGAATCCATTGGCGGTGCTTCGGGAGTTGTTGCTGCTGCAGTTGTGTCTGTTGCTGTTGTTTCTGTTTTAGTTTCGTTGTTGCAGGAAGTAAAGATGAATGCAACAAAAGAAAGAAGAAAAATAATTCGTTTCATATTTTTTTGATTTTAAGGAAGAATAAAATACGCTCTTTCTTTTCTTTCTGCAACAGGAAAATGATGAGCCGGAAAATAAAAGGATAAAGATCAGCTCAAGGCTGCAAATAACCTTTCTGCATCTGCTTTATGAAAAAGCTGTGTTCCTTCGTTCATAGTGGCTGCACTGCCGCAGGCAACGCCAAACGAAATCACTTCTTTCAACGATTTATTCTGTTGCAACATATAAGTCATTCCTGCCACCATACTATCGCCTGCACCAACTGTACTTTGCTTCTTTACTTTTGGTGCAGCGGTAAAATGTTTTTCATCTTTGCTTACCAGCCATGCACCATCCGGACCCATACTTACTGCAATCAATTCAGCATAGCCATCCATTACAGCCTGTTGTGCCGCATCGTCTACTTCATTTGCAGCAAGCTCCGCTGTATTGAGCATTTTAGAAAGCTCAGCAATATTGGGTTTGATAAGATATGCGCCCTTGCCTTTCAATGCCTGCAATGCAGGACCACTTGTATCAATAATAGCTTTCGCTCCAACTGACTTTGCCTGTTTCACAATCAATCCATAAAAATAAGCAGGTAAACCGGGTGGCAGGCTGCCGCTGGCAACAACATATGTGGGAGAAAAATTCCTGATCTGATCAATCAATGTTTTGACTGTTTCTTCCTGCACTTCCCTGCCGGGAAATGTAAAACGATACTGATTATTAACAGACGTTTCAAGTACAATCCAGTTTTCTCTTGTTTCCACTTTTGTATCTACTGCATGAAATTCTATTTCCTCTTCACGCAATAATGAACACAACATATCGCCGTTATGCCCGCCAGATGGAAACAATGCAACAGATACAGTTTCTAATTTTTTCAACCCCTTGCTTACATTAATACCACCGCCGCCGGGTTCATTTACAACTTCAGTACAACGAAGTTTTGCTTCGGGTTGTAACTGATCAACAGATGAGCTTTTGTCAATACAAGGGTTCAGCGTAACAGTAAGAATCATGTTGTTGTGATCAGTTAATTAAAAGAGTTGTTTGCTATTTCTGCCAGTACAAGTTCAATACGCTTTACCAGCGTTTCATAATTGGTATATCCTCTGGCGAGCAAATGAAATTTAGTTTCTGTTATCTGCATCAATACCTGCGGAAAGCCTGTTACCTGTAATTGTTTGCACAACTGAAATTCATAATAAGCTTTCTCTTTGTATTCCTCATCTTTCAATTTACTATAAAACTCATCTGAATCAATACTATACTTTTCTAACAGGTGCCGGTAAGCTTCATTGTCAGTTAAATCTCTTCCTTCATAATGAAGACAGTATTGCAGATCAGCAACAAAATGCACCTGCAAATCAGGATATATTTCTTTGAAGATACATAAAGCAATTGCGGGTTTTTCTGAAGAAGGAAACCAATCGCTTTGATCAGGGTTATTGATATGCCACAAATAATCTTCGCCGAATTTGATGCCGGTATATTCTTCAACTGTTTTATAAGCGTTTTTAATGTACCCGGCCGTAGCATTGATATGAACAGGTTGCTCAGGTAATACCATACCGCCGCTTAATACTTCAACAGGAAATTGATCTTTATATACTTCAGCAGTTTGTTTTATTACAGGGCTGAAACCATAACACCATCCGCAGTATGCATCGTAACAATATATAAGATTGGGTTGCATACTGCAAATTTATATGAACTGAACATATTGCAGAAACAGGATAATCATATTTACAACACGGAAAGAGGAAGAGTTACATGTAAGCGACACCCTTTATCAGGCTCCGTAATAATTTCAACACTTCCATGGTATTGTTCAGCACGGTGAATGATATTTTTAAACCCTAAACCATAGACGGCGCTGTTTTTATTAAAGCCTTTTCCATTGTCAATAATCGCTAACTGTACAATCTGTTCTGAATTGGTTAATTCAATAGTTGCTGTTGTAGCTTTTGAATGCCTGATAATATTTTTAATTTGTGCTTGTACAATTCTGTAAACAGTTAATTGAATGGGAAAATCTATGTCAATTGTGCCATCATAGTTTGTATGATCAAGTTCAAACTGTATGGTTGTAGTTTGATTTACGACATCAACCAAATCCTTTAACCCATCGGTAAGGCCAATTATTTTTAAAGTAGATGAATTAATGTTCTGGCTTATTTTCCTTAGTTCTTCAATGGCATCCGTCGTTCGCTCAATGGCCTGTTGCAAATAATTTTGTGCGTTAGCCGGATTTGCAGCAGCAATGCCTAAAATTATTTTTACAGTTGACAATACCTGGCTTACTTCTTCATGTAATTCATAAGAAATTTCTTCTCTTTCTTTTTCCTGGGCCTGAATAACTGCTTCTACAATGGCTTCCTTTTTTTTCCGTTCCTGTTCTGTCGTTTTATTTTGAAGTTCCTTTTCAGTGGTAATGTCGGTATGTGTTCCTACAATCCGCAAGGGTGTTCCATCTTCATTTTTTTCAATCACCACACCACGGTCCAATACCCATTTCATGCTGCCATCTTTATGATAAATCCGGTATTCCATTGAATGGCTGTCACGCAAACCAGTTTTATATTCTTCATCGTTCTTTTTCAGCAAATCCCTGTCTTCAGGGTGTGTGCTGCTCCACCAACGATTTTCATTTTCCTGCTGCATGAGTTCGTTGCTATGGTACCCTAAAAAATGATTATTGGTAGCAGAAAACCAGGTGGAGCCGGTATTAAAATTATGTTCCCATGCATTGTCACCGGTTTTATCGAGTGCCAGCTGCAAGCGCTCTTCGTTCTTTTGTAATTCCTGTTCAATTTTTTTACGTTCAGTTATATCCCTTAGAGTAATACAGGCTGCAACAACGGCTTGTTTTTCGTTTATCACAGGTGTAAGGCTGTAAAATATCCACGACTCTTTTCTTCCTGGAATAAAATCATAATACACTTCATATTCAACCTTTTCACCTTTAAAAACCTTTTCGAGATGCTGCAAAACAATTTCCTTCCTTTGCTGAGGTACACGAATAAATAAATTGATCCCTTCTTTTACAATAATCCCAAGGCAGTCACGGAAAATTTGTATAGCTGTAACATTTGCAATGAGCACCTTAAAATTTTGATTAATCATTACAAAGCCATCATTTACTGCATACATAAAAGTTTTTAACTGATGTTCTGATTGTTTTAACTGATCATTGATCTGTTTTTGTTCTGAAACATCTGTAAACGTTGAAACAACTCCCTGCAATTGATTTTGATCATTCTTAACCGGGTGAGAATTGACCTGGATCCAGGTGATATCTCCACTTAGTTTATGTACACCCATTATCACATGACGTTGAGGTTGACCAGTAGCCAGTACTTTCATTGCAGGATGCGTTTCGCCGGGAAAATCCGATCCGTCTTCATGTACTGCTTTCCATCGTGGATCAATGGAGGTTCTTCCCTGCAATTGTTCCTGGGTTAAGCCGAGTATTTCCTGCGCCGCCAGGTTACACTCAATAATATATCCTTTTTCATTTTGCACTACTATGCCTTCAGCCAGGGCATTGATGAACTGATTACTTTGCTTATAACTATGTAATACTTTCTCGGCTTTTGATCTTGCCTTTAAGCTACGGTATAAAAGAAAAAAACCGAGTACTAATACAAGAAACAAAACAACTAAATTAATAATGAATAACCAGGTAAATAGTTTTGAGGTTGATGCGGCTAATTCTTCCATTTGCCGGAGCTTTTCGGTTTCATATACCGAAAGTTTTAATGAAAAAGATGAAATAAACTTAGATAAGTTGTTTCCCTCTTGAATATACTGTTGCAATAAATTTTTTGTTTCAATA
>JANMOR010000532.1:0-2159 GCA_031369435.1 Chitinophagaceae bacterium | reverse complement strand
ATTAACGAACTACTCCGTCTGACGGAACGTCGGCCGGGGATTACAAAGCTATAAACCAAAAGAGCGGATCATTGATCCGCTCTTTTGGTTTAACCGATGGCTGTTCACCCGAAGGGTGAATGCTCATCGGTTAAGTAAGTTCATAGCAGATCTTTTTATGTTGTGCAGTCATCCGCCAACTGGCGGATGAACAGACAACATTATCCTTTCTTCACTTCCTTCGCCCATGCATCTTTCAATGTAACTGTGCGGTTGAAGATGAGTTTGTTTGCTGTTGTGTCTTTATCCAAACAATAATATCCTTTCCGCATAAACTGGAAACGATCTGTTTGTGTTGCATCTTTAATAGCAGGCTCAGCATAACCGGTTACTACTTTTAATGAATCAGGATTGATATAATCTTTAAAGTCACCTTCTTCACTTGCCGGATCTTCAACTTTAAACAACCGGTCATATTCTCTTACTTCCACTTCAACAGCATCAGCAGCATTTACCCAATGCAGTGTGCCCTGTACTTTTAATCCTGATGTATCACTACCACTTTTACTTTCTGGAATATAACTGCAGTGAATGGCAATGATATTGAAGTTAACATCTTTCACTACTTCATCGCATTGAATGATGTAGGCACTTTTTAAACGCACTTTTTGTCCGGGTGCCAGGCGGAAAAATTTTTTCGGCGGATTTTCCATGAAGTCGTCTGCTTCAATAAATATTTCACGACTGAACGGAAGTTGTCTTGCACCTGCACCTGCATCTTCCGGATTATTTTCTGAACTTAATTGTTCTGTTTGTCCTTCAGGATAATTGGTGATGATGAGTTTGATGGGATTGAACACCACCATTCTTCTCATTGCAATTCTGTTGAGATGTTCACGGATGCAAAATTCCAGTACACCAAATTCAATAAGGTTATCTCTTTTAGCCACGCCGATTTTATCGCAAAACTCACGGATGCTTTCAGGTGTATAACCTCTGCGGCGTAAACCACTGATGGTGGGCATACGGGGATCGTCCCAACCAGTTACATGATTTTCATTCACCAGTTGCAGCAACTTCCGTTTGCTCATGATGGTATAGTTGAGATTCAACCTTGCAAACTCATATTGTTTGGATGGAAAGATTTCCAGTTGTTCAATGCACCAATCATATAACGGACGATGTGGAATAAACTCAAGTGTGCAAATGGAGTGAGTGATGTTTTCAATTGAATCACTTTGTCCGTGTGCAAAATCATACATGGGATAGATGCACCATGCATCGCCTGTGCGGTGATGATGGGCATGCTTAATACGGTAGAGCAGGGGATCACGCAGGTGCATGTTGGAACTTTCCATATCAATTTTTGCACGCAACACTTTTTCTCCATCCTTATATTTTCCTGCACGCATGTCTGCAAAAAGTTGGAGGTTTTCTGCTACGGTGCGTTGGCTGTATTGATTGCGGATGCCCGGTTGTGTTGGTGTTCCTTTTTCTTTTGCTATTTCTTCGCTGCTGCTGTCATCAACATAAGCCAATCCTTTTTCAATCAGCTTTATTGCAAATCCATACAATTGTTCAAAATAATCGGATGCATAAAATTCATTGGCCCAGTTGAACCCTAACCAATTGATATCTTCTTTGATGCTGTCAACATATTCTGTTTCTTCAGTAACAGGATTGGTATCGTCAAAACGAAGATTGGTAGAGCCATTATATTTGAGCCCCAATCCAAAATTGAGACAAATACTTTTCGCATGGCCTATATGTAAGTAACCATTCGGTTCCGGAGGAAACCGGGTAAGGATGGTTTTGTATTTTCCATTCTTCAGATCTTCTTCAATGATCTCTTCAATAAAGTTTAAACTTTTCTCTTCACTCATGCTTTCTTGTAATTGAGGTGCAAAAATAAGGGATATAGAGAAGCTGCAAGCTATTAGCTGTGAGCAACGAGCATCGTCTTAATGCTCGGATGGCTTTGCTCATGGCTGACAGCTCGCAGCTAATAGCTCTGAATTAGTTTAGTATCTGCAAACTCTTGCGAATCATCTCTACACATTAGCTGATCTGTTCTTTTGTAATTACTAACGGTGGGGCTAAACGTATTTTATCGCCATGAGTTGGCTTGGCCAGTAAACCATGTTCTTTCATTTCCATACATAGTTCCCATGCTGCTTCAG
>JANMOR010000529.1:0-7312 GCA_031369435.1 Chitinophagaceae bacterium | reverse complement strand
CCCGAGCATCATCTGCGGGCCAGTGACGATGTCGCCAAATGGAAGATCGAGCATATGCAAAAAATTGAAGTGAAGTTTACAAGGCCACGAATTGCATACCGTGAAACGATCAGGCGAAGTGCTGATAGCATGTACCGTCATAAAAAACAAAGTGGCGGCAATGGTCAGTTTGGTGAAGTGCATTTGCGTATTGAGCCTTGGTATGAAGGCATGCCCGAACCTGCTGACCTCAACGTTCGTGGAAAAGAAGTACATGAACTGCAATGGGGTGGCAAACTTGTGTACTACAATTGTATTGTTGGCGGTGCTATTGATCAACGGTTTCTTCCATCGGTTTTAAAAGGAGTAATGGAAAAAATGCAGGAAGGTCCGCTTACAGGTTCTTATGTTCGTGATGTAAGGGTTTGTGTGTATGATGGAAAGATGCACCCCGTTGACAGTAATGACATTTCGTTTAAGATAGCAGGATTACAGGCATTCCGCCAGGCATTTCAACAGGCCGATCCGCAAATTCTGGAACCAATGTATCATGTAGAAGTACTTTGTCCGGAAGATCTTACAGGATCTGTGATAGGAGATTTGCAAACCCGCAGGGCGATGGTTGAAGGAATGGATACTGAAGGTCATTTTACAAAAGTGATTGCAAAAGTTCCATTGGCTGAGATGCAGGATTACAGTGGTAACCTTCGTTCTTTTACACAAGGCCGTGCAAAATTCAGAATGCATTTTCTCGATTATGAATCTGTTCCGTTTGAAATACAACGTAAACTGGCCGACGATTACAGTAAAGTTGCACGTGAAGAACTGGTGGCGTAAAAGACTTTTTCTTAAAATAAAAAATCCTGCTTTAAATAAAGCAGGATTTTTTATTAATATCATTTATTATTATTTTACTTCTTCCAGTTCTGCCGCTTCTATATTCACAGCACTCACTGCAACCTCAGTTAATTTTACATCGGCTGCTTTTTCTTCTTCCAATGTTTGTTCTAAAAGCTTAACTGCTTTTGATAATTCAAGTGTTTCTGCAAACTGACGCATGGTGCCATAAGAGGCAATTTCATAATGCTCAATTTTTTGGCTTCCTGCAATAATGCCTGCATCGCACATAGCTCCGGGCTCACTTTCTTCCATGATGCCTTCTGCTTCTTTAATTAAACCTGCAATGGCTTCACATTTTTTACCTACCGGTTTTAGATTAATGGAATGGAAAACCTCTTCCACACGGGTTGCCTGTACTTTGGTTTCTTCCAGGTGACTTTCCAATGCCGCAATTAATTCTTGTGATGTTGCTTTTTTGATCATTTTAGGAATTGCAGTAATTAATGCTTTTTCAGCCCAATAAATATCTTTCAACTCAGTTATAAACAATTCCATGAGTTGTGACGACTGCATAGATGATGATCCGTTTGAAGCTGATTTCTTTTTAACATCGTTGTTGCCAGATTGTTTTTTCATAATGTTTGTTTTTAAATGAAATAATTGATTTTGTTTTGCTGATAGCAGGTTGCCTTAAAAAGTTCATCCGAAAAATCAGTTAATAATCTGATCATTTTAATTTAAAATATCACTACGGTTTTTGTAAAATTCAAATTACATGCCAATAAAAAAATAATGTATTTAGCATAGAACAGGAAAGTTTTTACAATTGCAAGACTTATCCTCTTATGGCTTTTTACCTCTTCCCAGTCGAACAACTAAAAAAATAATCAGTGCAATTATTCCGATAACGATAAAAACACCCACTCCCATCCCTGCTTTAAAGATGCCTTCCACAACACTGCATGAACTTAACATCAAGGAGAGGAGGAAGATTGTAAATACTGTTAAGTAATTTGAAATTTTCATTATAATCAATTTTTTAAATTCAGATGAATGGTGGAGGTTTAATAATAGAACCGAACCTTCTTTTACAATGGAAGGTTCGGTTCGATGCTTTTACAAGCATTATTTGTTTACGACTTGATTTTCTGTTCCGTTTACAATTGATTGACCATCTGAGTCACCAATTCTTCTTTCGTCGGGTTTGCCATTTAATGGACCTTCTTCAACTGGTTCTTCCTTTTTTTGCTCGCTGTTACTGGTGCCATCAGAATCTTCATCATCGCCTACACTCATTGTTATTTCGTCAGACTCTTTTGGTTGATCGTCACCAATACCTGGAGTTTCTGTACCCTGGCCATCTTTTTTAGATTCCGGCTGATTCATTGAATTCTTATTTCCATTTGATCCCTCATTTGGATTTTGATTTGACTGATTTTCAGTTTTTGTTTGGCTGCGTTCGTCAACTTGATTCTTTTCCATAATTGTTAATTTAATTGTGAAGGAATTTTCACTTAACAAATATGAGTAACGCCTAACAGGAATTTGTTATACAGTTGTATGAAAAAGTTACATCATTCACATATGAGTTATAAATAAAAAAGCGACACTTTACAGTATCGCTTCTTTCAGTATTCAGTAGGTTATTATTTCAGCTTTATCACAGGCTTTAAACTATAGGTTCCATTTCCTGTTTTAATTACAGATAAGCCAGCATCAAAATCAATGAGAATAGAGTCAATACCTGCTGCAAGGTTTTTATTTACTTTGATCTTTAAACCTGATGTGCCGCCACTTGGAATTGTTAGAGGATAAATAGTATTATTGATTACAATACTATTTTCTGTTCCCAAAACCAAACGTATTTCTTTTAAGTATCCGGTAGGAACAGGACCAACAGCAAGAAGCGTATCAACACCATTCTGTAAATCAAGCAGATCATAAATACCAGCCATTGTTGCCAATTTAATCCAGCTGGTAGAATCATCACTGAATTTTACATTCACCTCTTTAATATCAACATTCACTTCAGTTGCATCAAAAGGGGCATCCGTTAAATTCACTCTTAAACTGGTAGTGCCTTCATTGTTCTTTTTACAGGCATAAAAAAATACAGAGGCAGCTAATAGGGCGGTAGCGAAAAAAATTGCTTTTCTCTTCATGATCATTTATTTTTCACTTATGCTCAAAAAATCATGCCAAAAGTGCTTATATAAGCCCGATTATAAGAATAAGTAGAGTTTTGAAGCTGCAGCCATGTTAAACCTTCTTCTATTTCTAAAAACAATTAATTTTTACTGTTTTTTTTCATTTTAAAGCAGCGTATAGGCCTGTTTATGTATCAATAAAGCCAGAACCAAAACTTATGAGAAAGATAACTCCACTTTTTGTGCTCCTGGTTTTCCTGGTTTCCTGCGATGGAAATATTGATTTGTTCCCCGGGTCCTCACAGGCCTATGTTCCTGTTTATGCAAAGCCAGGTGATCTCAACAATATTGGAACTGAATCAGCAAGAGCTGTAGAAAAGCCAGGTAAGATATATGTTATCGGCAATCTGTTATTACAGAATGATGTGAACAAAGGAGTTCATCTCATTGATATCAGTATCCCGAACCAACCCCGCAAAATTGCTTTCCTCCGTATTCCTTTCAGCACTGAAATTTCAGTAAAGAATAATTATCTCTATGTGAATAATTTCAATGATCTGCTGGTGTTTAATATAAATAACCCGCAGAACCCGGCATTGATCAAACGATTAGAGAATGTGTTTCCTTATCATAACAGTGAATTCCCACCGGTGAGCGGTGTTTATTTTGAATGTGTTGATAAAACAAAAGGAATTGTAGTCGATTGGAAACTGGAAGCAGTAAATGAACCCAAATGCCGACGCTAAAACTTATACCTATGCAAAAGAAAATACAATTTGCTGTTTGTTGTTTACTCTTTTCAGTGCTACTAATACATTGCAGTAAGACATCAGAAAATAATGCATTTGCACCCAATCCATCGGGGCAGGGTGGTTCATGGGCATGGTTTACTATAGTTGGTAATTTTCTTTATGAAGTTGATGTAGAAAATCTGAGTGTGTTTAAAATTCTGGATGCAGCAAACCCGGTATTGATCAAAACAACAAAAGTTGGTTTTGAAATTGAAACCATCTTTCCGTTTAAAGACAAACTCTTTATTGGCAGCACCAGTGTGGTTCATATTTTCTCCATTGAAAATCCGGAGGAGCCTGTTAAACTCAGCCAGGCTATTTCACCCAATGTTATCCGTCGCTGCGATCCTGTGGTGGCAAAAGATACAGTTGCATATGCAACACTCCGGGTTAATGGTGAGTGTGGAGGTATTCAAAGTGTACTGGCTTGTTATGATATTAAAAATGTATTGAACCCCGTACAAAAATTTGCTGTGAATGTTGGTGAGCCCTATGGGTTGGGTTATAAAGATGATGTATTGTATGTGTGCGACAGGCAGGCGGGGCTTCGTGTATTTGATATCAGCCAGGCTTATCAACCAACACAAATAAAAGTATTGAACGATGCAACATGGTACATTGATGTAATACCGTATAACAATGTGTTATTATGCTGGACAAATACCGGAGTTACACTTTATGATATAACCAATAACCGCAACCCGGTATTGCTAACCTCTATACAATAATACGGGATGAACTATTTGTTTACTCTTTTGTTCAGTTGCATACTGTTGCTGTTTACGCATGCACAGGAAAAAATTAATAACGATTACAGATTTGCAGTACGGGTGAGCCCGCTTGCATTACTTGATCCTTTTGAAACCAATCTCTCCATTGGAATGGATTATAAGCTGCGCAAAAAACTTTCAGTTGGTGGAGATGTTGCTGTTTATTTTGCAAGACAAACTTTTGCTGAAAGCAAGCCCCTGAGCGGATTTTATGTAAGACCCACCTTAAGATGGTATTCAAATGAACGGTTGAAATTATTTAGTGAACTGGTTTTGATGTATAAACATACTGTACGTAAAGAAAACGACTGGCTGGGTATGGATTGTGTTGATGATGTACCGGCCTATGAAAAATTTACGGAGTATAAACAGGTAAGAGACGTATTTGATCTCAGCTTCAGGGGAGGCATAAGAGAAAACCTGTTTCAATCAAAAAACTGGTACTTTGAATTTTATTTTGGTATTGGATTAAGACAGAAGTTTCATTCCATTAAATATAATGAACCCAACACTTGTGCTCCCAGGGTTGGTGTTTTTTTTGATATCATTAATCAAAACCCATCAACAACTATCACTACAGCTACACTTCCTGCAGGCATGAGGCTGGTGTGGGTACTGAAATAATAATATCCCGTCATTTTGTTGATAAATTGATGACTTTTTTACTCAAGCCTGAAGGATATCTTACATACACATCCGTAAGTGGTAACTTTTCCATCTTTTACATGGGCTTTGATATCCTGTACATAAACAGAATCAATATTGCGGATTGTTTTGGATGCTTCTTCTACAGCCATCCGGATAGCGTCATCAATTCCTTTTTCTGACGAAGCAATTACTTCAATAATTTTTACAATTGGCATAACATGATTATTTAACCGTTAACAAATGAATTACATTGTTAAGGTAGATAAACCGTTACACAAACGCAAATAACTCATTAAATTGATGTGAGATAAATTAGCAGGAACAATAAAAAATAGATTGCGATGTTGATAACAGAAATTGACTTTGTTTTCATACTACATAGATAACCTGTTAAGTTTATTTGATTGTAAACTGCAGGTTAATTTAAAGTGATGTAATGTAATTGGCAAACAAAAGTCTGTTGGGAAGGGCTTATCTTCTGTAACCGCCTCCGCCACCACCGCTTGGGCCTCTTTCCTCGGCCTCTTTTACTACCAGTGGTTTCTTGTTTCTTCCTAAAGTGATATCATTGAGTAATTCAATGGCATCCTTACCATCTTCTTTGTTCTTCATTTTCACAAAACCAAAGCCACGACTTTTACCGGTTTCACGGTCAATGGTTACTTTGGCTGATATTACAGGACCGAATTTTTCAAAAATTTCTTCCAGTTCTGCATCATCGAGATCGTAAGGGAGGCCTGCTACAAAAAGGTTCATACAAAAAATTAAAGCCAAATGTACGGAACTTACTCTTACGATTCACTCATATTCTCTCTAATTAATCCATGTATTGTTGTTTTGATATTTCGCTATCTTCCCTTTCCAAAAATTAATTTTTATGAGGCAAATCTTAGTTCTTTGTTTCCTTTCTGTGTATTGTATGCAAGCAACGGCCCAGAAAAACCCTGTTGTTGATCCAAAAGAATTCATTCCTTCAGGGGTGCAGGTGGTTGTAACAAAAAGCTTTGTTACTATAGCCGGCAAAAAAATTGATTATACTACACATACCGGTTACCTCGACCTGAAAAACGATACAGGCAAACTGATTGCAAAAGTTTTCTTTACCTATTATAAAAAGGAGAATGAAGATGCTGCAAAAAGGCCCATAACATTTACGTTCAATGGCGGACCTGGTTCTTCTTCTGTTTGGTTGCATATGGGAGCTCTTGGTCCAAGGTTGGTGCAATTGAAAGATGATGGCACTGCAACGGCGCCTCCTTATAAAGTGATCAATAATGAATACAGCTGGTTAGATAAAACCGACCTGGTATTTATTGATCCTGTTGCAACAGGTTACAGCCGTGCAGCTGCGGGCGAAAGTCCAAAACAGTTTCATGGATATGTGGAAGATGTGCAATCGGTTGGTTCTTTTATCCGCCATTTTCTTTCCCGTTATGAACGTTGGGGATCTGCTAAATTTCTGGCTGGTGAAAGTTATGGTACAACAAGAGCAGCTGGCTTAGCCAAGTTTTTGCAGGATAGTTACCGTATCTATTTCAATGGTATTTTTTTAATATCACCTGTATTGAATTTTGGCACCAATGATTATTACGTAGGCAACGATCTGCCACGGGCATTGTATATACCATCTTACACAGCGGCTGCCTGGTATCATAAAAAATTAGCACCGGTATTACAGGCCGATTTTCAGAAAACCATCCAGGAAAGTGAAACATTTGCCTTGGGTGAATATGCCACTGCTCTTTTAAAAGGAACAAACTTAACCGAAGCTGAAACAGAACGGATAGCAGAAAAGATGAGCTATTACACAGGTTTGAGTAAAGAGTTTTGTATCAAAGCTAATCTCCGGGTAGAAGAAGGAAGGTTTTGGAAAGAGTTGCGCAGGAAAGATGGGTTGATTGTTGGCCGTTTAGATGCAAGGTTTACCGGAAGGGATTTAGATGATGCAGGTGAATTAATAAGTCATGATCCGTCTTTCACAAATATTGATGGGCCATTTACCAGCGCACTCAACGATTATTTTCAAAAGGAACTCAATTTCAAAGATGACAAGGCATATAATATCTTCGGAAGTGTATATCCATGGAATTACAACAATGTGCAGAATCAATTTTTGAATGTGGGTGAAAGTTTAAGG
>JANMOR010000508.1:0-2782 GCA_031369435.1 Chitinophagaceae bacterium | reverse complement strand
GTTCATCCTTCATCGGATAATGAAAATCCACTTTAACCATTAAACTGTTATTATCATGAAAAAGGTCATAAATATAAACTTCAAGGGCCGGGTGATCCCCATCGAAGAAGCGGCTTTTGAACAATTACAAAAATATACAGAGAGCCTGCGTCGCTACTTTGCCAATGAAGAAGGCCGTGATGAGATCATCAATGATATTGAAGATCGTATTGCCGAGCTCTTTGATGAAGAACTGAAAAAAGGTGCAACCTGTATTACCGAAACAAGTGTAAGCAGCATTACTGCAAGCATGGGCAGTGTTGAAGATTTTGAACAAATGGATAATGATGGGTCAACCTCATCAACCAACGGAAACAGCAGTGCTTCATCTACTTCATCAGCATATGCAGGTGCTGAAGAAACAACAAGAGGAAGTTTAAGCCGCAACGGGAATGATAAGATACTTGGTGGTGTGTGCAGTGGCTTGGCTAATTACTTAAAGATTGATCCTACAATTGTCCGCATTTTGTTTGCCATTATTACTTTTGGTGGTTTTGGTACAGGTGTTTTGATCTATATTATTATGTGGATCATCCTTCCCATCAGAGATTTAAAAACAAATGTGCGCAAGCGTTTATTCCGCAGCCCTGACGATAAAGTGATTGGTGGTGTTGCCGGTGGTTTAGCTAACTATTTTAATATTCCGGTTTGGGTTCCACGTGTGGTGTTTTGTTTACCATTGATCCTGGGAGTAATTACTTCTATTTTCCGCAACGCATGGTTTGATTTTGATTTTGAACCCGACTTTGTGTTTGGTGGTTTTGGCGGAACACTCTTTGTAACCTATATCATTTTATGGGTCGTATTACCATTAGCCAGCAGTGCTACTGATAAATTACAAATGCGTGGTGAAAAGATTGATGTGAACAGTATTAAAAATGCGGTACAGGAAGAATTGGGTAGTGGTACTGTAAAAGAACGTGCTGCTCAAATGACAGAAGAAATAAAAGAAGGTGCACAAAGAATGAGTGCCACCATTACCGAAGGTGCACAACGTGTTGGTGCCGAGATCAGTTCAAAAAGCAAAGCCTTTGCTGTTGAAGCGGGTCCTGTTGCAAGAAGCACAGGTGCGGGAATTGGCCATGCAATTGGTGTGTTGTTTAAAGCATTCTTTCTATTTGTTGCCGGTGTTATTGCCTTTGCATTACTCATGGCATTGATAGGTGTTACCATTGCCGGTGTTGCAACTTTTCCCTTTAAAGGATTTTTCTTAGAAGGTACATCACAGCATGTAGCTGCATGGGGAACTTTGTTACTGTTCTTTTTAGTTCCTGTTATTGCATTGCTTACATGGGTTATCCGCAAGATCATTGGAACCAAGAGCCGTAATCCTTACTTAGGCTATACGTTTGGTGGGTTATGGGTTATTGGCGTGGTGTGTTTGGTTATTCTCATTGCATCGTTCGGAAATAATTTCAGAGTGAGTGCACATGAACCGCAAACAGTTGAAATTATGCAGCCGGCAGGAGGCAAGATGGTAGTAAAAGTTCCTTCATCAAAAGTAAAGATTTACGGACGTGGTGGTTTCAACTTTGATGATGTGTTTACCATGGATGGCGATAGTCTCTATATCAACAATATCCGTTTGCGTATAGTAAAAAGTACCGACAGTTTGTATCATGTAAACTATGATAAAAGAAGTTCAGGTCAATCAAAAGAAAAAGCACAGGCCAATGCTCGTTCCATTCAATATAGTTTGAGTTTTAAAGACAGTGTGTTAACACTTGACAGAGGGTTTACAGTGAGTGAACATTCAAAATTCCGTAACCAGCGTGTAGCGGTAACTATTGAAGTGCCGGTTGGTAAAAGAATTTATATTGATAAAAGTGTTGATCGCTTAGAGTGGCACAACGTAACCTTCAATGGTCCACGCCGTGGCAACTGGGAATGGGAAGATGATTGGGACAGCCGTGGATGGAATGATACCGATGTTGAATATGTAATGACAGAAGATGGCCTGGAACGTGTTGATGGAAAAGACAAACAGCAAGACATTAAAAATAAAGAACGTTCCATTGAAGAAGAAATGACGGAGCTGGAGAAGCAGAAAAAAGAACTGGAGCAAAAAGAAAAAGAGTTAAAAGATCAGAAGAAAGAAAACGACAGTCTCCGTTACCGTTATAACCCCAATCAGCAAAAAGCACCTGAGAAAAACACCAAACAGATCGTTGAAAAAATAAACACCGGCAGTGATGCCCCGTTTCAACCAATGACGTTGAACGCACTGTAGTAATCTCGGTTAAAGTTGGAACAGCCAACGGCCCCAATGTTTTGAAAGAAGCGGCGGGGCTATTTTTAAGACCTTATCGGATCTTTAACCATTAAACCTTATTTATGCGTTCGCTTAAACTTATTGCTGCTTTCTTACTTGCTATGATTGTATTTGGTACAGCACATGCGCAGCAACCCAACCAGAAACACCAGGATAAAGAATTATTTCAAACTATTCTGAAATTAGACAGTACCTGGTTTGCAGCATTTAATAAAGACATCGTTGTATTCAGCAGTTATATGGATTCAACACTTGAGTTTTACCACGACGGAAGTGGGCTTACATTTTATGCAGATAATATTGCTGCCTTCAAACGAATAAAGACCAATGTGCCAGATTTAAAAAGAGAGTTGTTGAAAGAAACGTTGGAAGTATATCCACTTCCGGGTTATGGTGCCGTGCAGATTGCACAACATCGTTTCTGTCATATGGAAAACGGCAAAATGGATTGCGGTGTATTTAAATTTATAC
>JANMOR010000466.1:0-3560 GCA_031369435.1 Chitinophagaceae bacterium | reverse complement strand
AGATCACATCAATGGAAGGTACTTCCCATTCCAGGTAACCTTCGCAAAGATTTACAAAACAATCATATCCCTTTTTACTGAGGTCGAGTAGTTGCCTGTAAGTAGTGAGTTTGTTGAGGAATACATGATCAAACTGCACATCGGGCAACAGGTGCGAAACATTGCGGGGCGGATCGTAATATTGATAATCAACAGCAGAAGTGGAATAGTCGGGTTGCAGTACACAAATCTTCATACATCATCTTGCAGTCATCTTACCAGCACTGCTTTTTTTTGTTTTTGTTTATGACGTTGCATAGCATCCTGCAGAATATGAAGGATTAAACTTGAATAAGATTGATTACTTAAACGGACAATGGCACCGATAGAAGTATAATTTTCATCTTCACTTAAACCACATTGAGCATTTACTTCCAGCACATACATACGTCCGGTTGTTTTATCCATGCGGATGTCTACCCGTCCGTAACCTGTTCCACCAACAGCAACATATGCTTTCCAGCTCAGATCCATGATCTTCTTTTGCAGACTGATGGGAGGGAGCTGGTATTGATAAAAGTCTTCTTCTTCGCCCAATGATTTTTCCTGTTCAAAGGTTTCCCATAAACGATCAAAGGATAAAAACTTTTCTGTATCGGGTAAATCTTTATGAAAAATGCGTTCAACAGGAACATAAACTTTCCTGCTTCTTGGTGATTGATGCGAACCGGATATGAATACAGTATACTCAGGTCCATTGATAAATTGTTCTGCCACTAAACCACCAAAAGAAAAATCCCAGCCATGATATCCTTCAAACAATTCTTTCACCAATACTTTCAACTCCTCATCGGTATGTACAACGTTCTTTACACCCAACCCCATACTGCCACCGCTTACAGCCGGTTTAACAATGAGTGGTGTTCCTACACGATCGCAGATATTGTTTAATTTTTGTTTGGTATGATAAATAGGAACCCATGTTGCATGCGGAATACCTGCTTTATCAAACAACTCCTTCATAACGATCTTGGACGTAGTGTTATCGTAGAATGCAGCATCAGCACCGGTGAACAGGAGTTTCTTTTCTTTGAGATAATGTATAACCGATACACCCGGTGTACCATTTACTTCATCACCATCACATAAATTCAACACCAATGGCGTTTGAAAAGAAGTAGTGGCGGCAATACCATCTATGATTTCTTTAAAATTGTTTTGTGTTACCGGTTGCCATTTCCAGTTGAGTTGAAGTTCTTCAAACACCTTTGTGTATTCATCAATACTTTGTGTAAAGTCATAATAATAATCAAGATTGGCATCATTGGTTTGGAGATGCGGTGCCAATACCCAAATAAACAAAGGCTGATCAGTTGAAGGGAGGGAAGCTAATGGGTTAGAAAGCATATTGTAAATGTAAAAGATTAATCTTTTAATTGATCAATTTTTGACTGAATAAAATCAGTGAGACGGTATTGGGATAATGTATGCCTGTCAATTTCTTTAGCACCTTTAATAATACCTATGCAATTGGCTTCGCCACATAAACAGTTAAAGGGTTCGGCCATGAACCATTCAGTTGATGGATAAAAAAAAGTAAACTCTTCACCCGGTTCAATTGCTTTTAATACAATCAACTCCAGGGTTGTAGTATTAAAGAAAACATTAGGGTTGCAACTATGGTTGATGTATTGCAAAAATTCGGGACTGAGAATGATATGTTTGCCTTCTGCAATCTGTACTGTGTATTTGGATGGATGATCATGAATAACACTCGATCCAAAACTGCAGATGACATCATTTGGTTGATACGATTGAGTGGAGCGGAGGAGCTGATGATCGGAACCGGATAAGCGGTGGATATCAGCAAAACCATAGTGACCGGTAACCATGGTTGTTGTAAGGGTTGTAGTATTCATGATTGGTTTTTGGTTATAATACTTTGAAATTAATAATAGATGTTTAATAATAACAATAGTTTAATGTAATGTTGAATGAATGTGTATAAAAGAATGGATAACAAAAAACCCGTTTCAATGCTGAAACGGGTTTGTAAAATCATTCAAATGAATCTTACATATGTTGTTCGATCTTTTTTACAAAGTTGCCTTTTGGCTGAGCACCTACTAATTTATCAACTACCTGTCCGTTTTTAATGAACAGGATAGCAGGGATAGAAGTAATGCCATAGTTCATGCTCACCTGCGGATTTTCATCCACATTTACTTTACCTACTTTGATCTTACCATCATATTCTTTACTCAGTTCTTCAATAACTGGTCCTATTGCACGGCATGGTCCGCACCATTCTGCCCAAAAATCTACTACACTAAGTTTATCTGAAGTGATGACTTCTGTCTGAAAATTTGAATCTGTGAATTGTTGTGCCATATATTTCTTCGTTTTATTTTATGTAGAAAGGAAGGGCAAATTTAAGTCCATTCCTGTTAAACTGATGTTATGTCATTATCCACAGTTGTTCACAATCGGTGAAATGTAAGCCTGCTGACAGTTTTGACAAGTCGGCAGAAATGTTCTGCTGAATATGCATAATAATGAGCAGATTACTACCTGAATGAGGCTAAACTTACAGTTGTAAACTTGCCAGTTTAATCCTTTTCTCCTTATTATCAGTCCATGCAAAAATCAATTGATTGCCTGCTTTTGTCATTTGAGGGAAACCGCTTGCCCTTGAATCGGATGATTCAGCAACTGTGATGGATTTACCTTTTGTTCCATCTGCATTTATTTTTAATGCTTTGATGGTTGATCCTTCCATCCAACTGATCATCGCCGACTTTTCATCGAGCATCACAATATCAACACGGCCAATTGGTTTGCCTTCATCAACCTGGATGGGTTCTTTAAATGTAGCACCGCCATCTTCAGAAAAAACAACTTTCACCTGTGCTTTACTTCCCGCCATTGAAAACCATGCAATGGCTAAGTTATTTCCAATAGCATCAACTCTTGGTCCATTTACCGGACAACCTGCAATTTTCCATTGATCAGGAAAAATTGTTTTCGGCTCGGTCCATTCACCATTTACAAAACGTACAATGGACATATCCCTGATTTCCTCAGTTGAACGATCCCTGTAAACAACTACCGGTCCGTTAGAAGTGATAGCAATACTTGTTTGACAGCAATCACAAATTCTTCCGTCGAGTTCCCATTCTTTTGTTTTGATTCCTGTTTTGTTTAACAGTGCTCCTCTCAACGTCATTTCACCATGATGTCCTTCATGATGCCCTTCATCGCCTTCCATTGCCGTTTTTCTTCCATCTAACCACGAAACAAAAAATTGATCGTTGTAGGGAGTGATTGAAACAAAACCATGTTACGCTTTATGCCATCATCATGCAATATTTTTTAAATGCTCCATGTTTTACCTGCATCGGCTGATGCAACTAATTTA
This sequence comes from Chitinophagaceae bacterium, assembly GCA_031369435.1. Lineage (GTDB taxonomy): Bacteria > Bacteroidota > Bacteroidia > Chitinophagales > Chitinophagaceae > Lacibacter. The sequence continues at coordinate 163 of JANMOR010000466.1, read as the reverse complement.
ATATCGTATGTAAATTTTGCTGTATCACTTTTTTCTAAAAAATGCGCCAGCATATGACCGCTGCTGTCAGATGATATAACAGGATAATCGGCCCAGTTCACAAACCAGTTTTTACCTGAACTTACTACTATTGGTTGACTCCATTGTTCATTGATAAGCGTTG
>JANMOR010000353.1:0-1711 GCA_031369435.1 Chitinophagaceae bacterium | reverse complement strand
AAATTGAGAGATCACATTTGCAGGTACCAGATTAGCAGCTGCAATGGCCTGTGCATACCTGCCCGCCATCAAATTATATCTTGCCAGGTATGCATTGATACTGTTGAGTAAATTAAAATTTGCTCCTGCTACTCTTGTATTAAATTCCGTTGATGGTGCTGTAGCTGTTAATAAGGTAACTGCCTGTTCAAGTAAATCAATGGCTTTTAGCAAACCCTGTTGCCTTGTTACAAAACCCACACCGCCAGTTTTATTTGTTTGAATGGGTACTTGTTCAAATGCAGTTGCTAATCCACCAATGGCCATTGCTTTAAATAAATGTGCGTGTGCAACAATTCCACTGCGCATTGCATTATCTGTTGCAAGTACAGTGGGTGCATTGGCTATGATATCATCTGCCATACCCATTACACGATTCATACGAAGCCATACACCCAAAACATTTCCATTGAATGTAGGAAGTGCTGTTCCACCTGCTTCTATTTCCAGGACATTGGTAAAAGTTGCAACACCTTTTAATTCCCTGGTAGTTCCACCGGTTGCGGTTATCAGTGATTCAAGAGCAAGTGTTGAATAATTTTGTTTCATCCCTATACTCAGGGTTATCAACCCTTCTCTTGTAGTTACAACCTGAACATCGGTAGGCCCGTTGGGATTAACAATATCCATCTTACAACCGGCAAACGGTATTGTTGTAAGAAGGAGGATGGAGTAAATCAATATTTTTTTCATTTCAATATTATTTTTCATTTAGAAATTAATGTTTATGCTGAAAAGGATCATTTTAGGAAGAGGCACTTCTACAAAATCAAAACCACGAACTGCATTATCCTGCCCCGCAGCATTTACTTCAGGATCCCATCCGCTGTATTTATCAAATGAAACAAGGTTTCTTCCAATTAAGCTAAAACGCATTGATTGTCCTTTCAGGAATTTTGGTTTGAGATTGTAAGAAACAGATACTTCTCTCAACTTCACAAACGATCCATCTTCAATCCAGTTTTCAAATATTGAAAACAAAGCAGTACTGGTTCCTTTTGGTACTTCACCTCTCAGTTCAGGTTCATATCCTTTTAACCCACCATAAAAATCTCTGTCGCCAACACGCTTGGTAAAGTTGAACACATCATAACCCAGCATAGCATCCCACTGCATACGGAAATTAAAATTGCCAAAATCTAATTCATCAATTTTGCTGATAACATGTTTAGGATTTGGCTGACCAATTACTTTACTCAACAAAGTACCTGTAGGCTGACCTGTGCCATCACGTTGAGTTGTATAGTTACCATTTGCCAATTGAATTCCTCTTTCACGTTGAGGAAATCCAGTTGTTGTTAATAGCAAAGAACCGTCAGGTTTGCGTGCAAAGAAAGTACTGTAATACGCTCCCAGTGGATAGCCATTAACAGCAGCTACCTGGCCAAAGCCTCCGGCAAAAGGCAACACACCGTTACCTTCTACACCATTCACAACATTCTTATTATTTAGATAAGATAAACTTGATACCCAACGTAAATTATTCCTGTTTAAAATGACTGCCCTGATTAAAAATTCAAAACCTTTGTTTGTCATTGTACCAATATTGACAAAACGATTATTGTAACCTGTAGTTGGTGCAAGCGTTCTGTTGAGAATCAGATCTTTTACATCTTTAGTGAAGTAACTGAATTCAACACTGATGGCATCATTGAGTAAACCCATATCAAAA
>JANMOR010000326.1:0-4192 GCA_031369435.1 Chitinophagaceae bacterium | reverse complement strand
TCGTTGGTTTTCTTTTCTTACTTCTCTCTTCACCTGTTGCAGCACAAACTTTGCTTACAGAAAGTGAAGCGGTAACAAAAGCATTAGCCAATAATAAAAATATCCAGGCCGCATCGTTGCAGGTAAAACAGCAGCAGGAATTACTAAAGAGTGCGTTTAACTTACCTAACCCTGAATTTTTCTGGGAAAGCCCCACCGGAAATTTTTATACTCCAAGCATTACACAGTCTTTTGAATTCCCATCTGTTTACAGCAATCAACATCGTTTACAAAAACAGCAGGTGGCAGTAGCTCAAAAAGAAAAACAGTTGACCGAAGCGGAATTAAAATACCGTGTTAAGCTGTTGTATCTCGAAGCTCAGTTTGCAGATTCGTTGGTGAAACAATTATATACCCAGGATACATTATATGAAAAAATAAAGTTGTCGGCTATCCGGCAGTTTAATGCAGGACAGATTGATTACCTGCAGCAAATTTTTACTGAAACGCAGTTTGGTGAAATTCATAACCTGTACCGGCAGGCAGTTATAAGAGCAAAAACATTAAAAGCACAATTGCAATGGGTAACGGGTATAAAAGATGAACTGACATTAGAGCCCTTGCTGATTGCTGCTATACAACCACAATTCGCATTTACGCCTGATTCAACCACATTATTGTTCAACCCATCCTTACAGCTATTGCAACAAAAACAGGCAGTAGCCAAACAAAATATTACACTTCAAAAAAGCAAGGCCTTACCCGGTTTGGCATTTGGTTATTTTAACCAGGGTGAAAGAGACACAAGATGGTTTAACCGTTTTCGTTTTGGCATTACCATTCCATTGTGGTACGGACAATACAAAGGAAATATCAATGCCGCTAAAACAGAACAGCAGGTGATACAAAGCAAACAGGAAGGTTTGCAACAGGAATTAACTGCACAATTGATCAATGCAAATAGCGAAATGCAAACCAACTGGCAATCGGTACAATATTATCAGCAAACAGGGTTGAAGAAAGCACAGGAAATGATCACCACTTCACAACGTTTTTTTGTGAGTGGTGAAATTGATTATATCAGTTTCATGCGCAACAGTAATGATGCTTACAGCATCTACCAGAAATATCTCGAAGCAATAAGAAGCTATAATCTCAGTGTTATCAATTATCAATATTTAATGGGAACATTATGAAAAGAATATTCTTTCAAATCTTAGTATGGTTACCGCTCTTGTCTTTTGCACATGAAGGCGAAGTTCACCCCGGTGAAAAGAAAGCAGCAGCAACAGGTACTGCAACTTATTTTTCGTCAGAAGCATTTTCTGATAAATATGAGTTACTGGTAAAATATAACCCCATCGTCCCCGGCAAAGAAGCAATATTGAAATTATTTATCAGTGATTATAATACCAACCAACCATTGGATAGTGCCAGCCTGCAGGTAACTGTAGCAGCTAATCCCAATATAAAGGTTACTGTTTCAAAAACGGATAAGGGTGTATATGAATTGAAAGCAATTTTTCCTGAAAAGAAAGCCTACAATCTTGTTGTCAACATCAATAGCAATGCAGGAGCCGATTTGCTTCAATTGAATACGATAGAAGCTGGAAAAGAACTTGAACCAGGCAATGTTGAAACTGTTGCTCATGCACATTGGTACAGCAGTAACTGGTTTTATGGATTGATTGGTTTATTGATTGGTTTGATTGTTATGTTTTTCATCAACAAAACAAGGAGCAGAAAAATAACAACTACTGTCATTATTTTATTTTGCTTATTACCAACAGCAACATACAATTCTGTTACTGCACATGGTGATGATGATCATGGAGCAGGTGCAAAAGCCGGTGGTTCTTCAACGGTGTTCATGGTTGAAAAAGAAACCCAATTTCTCTTCAATATTCAAACACAGAAAATTGGTACAGGCGATTTTAATGAATCATCTGTTTTGTTGGGAACCATTACAGCAGCACCACAGGGAAGAGCGGTGATTCAATCACCACAGTCGGGTAAAATCGTTTCGCTGAGGGTAACACCCGGCCAAAAAGTTGGAAGAGGACAAGTGGTAGCGGTAATAGAACAGCAAGTGGATGCAGGTACTCAAATAGATATCATTTCTCAAAGCAATATTGTGAATGCAGAATACGAAGCAGCTAAAGCACAATATGAACGGTTAAAAGCTATCGAAGATATTGCTGCAAAAAAAGATGTAACGGAAGCTAAAGCCCGTTACGAAAGTGCAAAGAAAAACAAAGCATTGTTTGATGCCAACACAGGCAGAAATACCAGTGGCACAAAAATGATCACACTCACATCTCCTGTTAACGGTGTGGTAGGTACGTTTAATTATGCAATTGGTGCGGTAGTCAGTGGCGGTGAAACATTATTTGAAGTAACCAATCTCGACCAGGTATTTGTAGAGGCACAGGTATTTACAGCTGATGTTACAAAAATGAAATCGGCTATCTCTTTCACCACTTCATCCAATTCCGATACAACAACATACAAATTAAAACTGGTGAGTACAGCCCAGTCGGTGAACACGGGAAATCAATCACAGAAAGTTGTATTTGAACTGATCAATCCAAAAGGACAATTCAAGATTGGAGAAAATGTAAATGTGCGGATGACGGGGAATAATATTACACGACAGGTGGTAATACCCAACGAAGCTATCACAGATGTAAATGGGAAGCCAGCCATCTTTATAAAAGATAAAGCCGAGCAATACAGCATCAGTTTTATTGTAAAAGGACAGAGCAATGATAAATTCACCGCCATCAATAAAGGCACAGAAGATGGTGAAAGAATTGTTACGGCCAATGTGTACCAGATGAAAATGATGTATTTAAACCAATAATTAAAATAAAGAACATGAGAAAATTAATAACGATTTTGTTGCTGCTTACAGTCACTGTATCAGCCTTTACACAAACAGCAGATAAAGAAGCTGTAAAAAAAGTATTAAACAGTTACAAACTGGCTATTGAAAAATTAGACACCACCGGTGTAGTGAACCTGTTTGTAAAAGATTCTAAAGTATTTGAGCAGGCAAAAGACGAAGGAACAATTGGACATTACCTGGCGCATCATCTGGGGCCGGAATTAAAGGATTTTAAATCTTTCACCTTTAGCGATTATAAAGTTGATGTTATGGTAACAGGTGAATATGCCTTCTCAACAGAAACGTATATCTACACAATCATTCTGGCGAAAGATGCAAAAGAAATTAAAAGCCAGGGAGTAGCTACTTCAATACTGAAAAAAACAAAACAGGGATGGAAGATTGTGCAGACACACTCCTCATTCAGGAAAGCCAAATAAGTATTAGTCATAAAAACACAAACAATGAAACAATTCAAAATTATCTTCTCCATGGCAATAGCAGTTTTTTGTTTTACTGCTGTAAATGCACAATCATCAAAAACAAAAAATAAAACAGCAGTTGCGGATACGGTCCTTTATCAATGCCCCATGAAATGTGAGGGAGAAAAAACGTACGATAAAGAAGGGAAATGTCCTGTGTGTTACATGAAGCTGAAAGCCATTCCAAAACCATTAACTGCCCTATATCAATGCCCCATGAAATGCGAAGGAGATAAAACATATTCAAAAGAAGGCAAATGCCCCGTATGTAACATGAATCTCTCAAAAGTGGAAACAAAAAAACAAGCAAAAGGTCACGATGGACACAATCATAACTAATTAATAAAAAAATAAAACAAATGAAATGAGCCATAATAAAAGTTTATCAACAACCTGGATGATTATTTATAGCGAATTCCATGTGATCAAAAAACAATAAAAAATAAACACATGAAACAAGTATTAAAGATTTCAATGGCAGTTCTTGCCATTAGCACAGTAACCATTTTTGCAGCTTGCAATAACAGCAGTGAAAAAACAACTACCACAACAGATTCTACAACAAAGGAAATGACACATGCAGACGGAGATCATGTGTATGCCTGCCCTATGCATCCTGACGTTACAGGTAAGGAAGGTGATACCTGTCCTAAGTGCGGCATGAAGCTGGAGCACAATGATAATGCAGGAGCTGTAAGCAATGTATCCATGCAGTTCAGTACCAATCCTGCAACCGTAAATCCTAACCAGGAAGTTACCCTTTCAATGACACCAAAAAACAAAGACAATGCAACTGAACAGGTGCCATTAGATGTGGAGCATACCAAAAAAATTCATCTCATAG
>JANMOR010000281.1:0-5433 GCA_031369435.1 Chitinophagaceae bacterium | reverse complement strand
ACAAGAGAAGAACTACTTAAACGAGATGAAGAAAGAAGCAGGTTAGCCGAACAGTCAGAGGTTGACTCCTCCCCCTCGGGGGTAGGTTGGGAGGGGGCTCTAGGTTTTCATGTACCCCGCATCTTTGATAAGGTGATTGATATTGATACTTGCTATCTGCAACAGGAACCCAACAATGCTATCCGAAATTTTGTAAGGGATTTTGCAAAGCGTCATGAGTTTAGTTTTTATGATATCCGTGAACATACAGGATGGTTACGCACCATGATCTTTCGGATGACCACCACCGGACAAGTAATGGTGAATGTAACGTTTGGACATGATGATGAACCAAACACGAAATTATTGTTTGATGCATTGCTGCATGAATTTCCTGAGATCACTACTTTGCTCTACACCATCAATCCAAAATGGAACGATACCATTTATGATCTGCAGCCGCAAACTTATTTTGGGAAAGGGTATGTAACTGAAAAGCTGGAAGAGTTTGTTTTTAAGATCGGTCCTAAATCTTTTTTTCAAACCAATACCAAGCAGGGCGAAGAGTTATATAAAGTAACAAGAAGCTTTGCACAACTAACCGGTAATGAAATATTGTATGATCTGTATTGCGGTACGGGCAGCATTGGTATCTTTTGCAGCAAGGGAGCCAGACAGATCATTGGCGTAGAAGCAGTAGCTGAAGCCATTGAAGACGCCAAAGAAAATGCAGCGATGAATGGATTGACCAATACTTCTTTCTATGCAGGCGATGTGATTGATGTTTGTAATGATGATTTTTTTACAGCACATGGCCGTCCCGATGTAATCATTACCGATCCGCCAAGAGTGGGGATGCATGAAAAGCTGGTAAAGAAATTACTCGATATTGCTGCACCACGCATTGTATATGTAAGCTGCAACCCTGCTACGCAGGCAAGGGATCTGCAACTGCTCAATGAAAAATATACAGTGGAACAATTGCAACCGGTTGATATGTTTCCGCATACACACCATATAGAGAATGTGGCAGCATTGGTTCTTCGTTAATATAACAAAACTGTAAATTTCAATTCAAACCTTACAGGCTTACCAATAAGTTAAAGCAGAACAGTTAAATTTGTACTATGTCTTATTATGATTCCGGCAACCGCATTCAGAGAGGTGCACCCATTGTTTTCAATCTCATTATCATCAATGCGCTGGTGTATATGGCGCAGCTGTTTATCAAGCAGATTGATATAACTGAATTGGGAGCTTTACATTATTATAAATCTACTTTGTTTAAGCCCTTTCAGCTTGTAACCAATATGTTTATGCATTCACCGCAAAGCTTTGGTCATATTCTTTTTAACATGTTTGCTCTTTATATTTTTGGCTCTGTGTTAGAACGATTCTGGGGGAGTAAAAAGTTCTTATTGTTTTATCTTATTTGCGGTTTGGGTTCTTCCATTTTTGTGGAATTAACTATTCCTTTCAGTGCTGAACAATTTGCAAAGAGTGCAGCAGCTTTAGAGTACGGCGGTTATACTCAACAGGTGATGGACGCCTACAAAGAACAATATTCTGCCTTAGGTGCATCGGGTGCAATCATGGGAGTAATGGCCGCTTTTGCATGGCTCTTCCCCAATACGGAGTTGTACATCATGTTTATTCCTGTACCCATCAAAGCAAAATATGTAATACCTGTTTATGTATTGATTGATTTGTTTGGCGGACTTTACAGAATAGAGGGTGATAACATCGGGCACTTTGCTCACCTTGGGGGAGCATTGATTGGTTTTTTACTTGTGCTTTTCTGGAACAAAAAAGACAGAAGTACGTTTTACTGATAATTAATTGATCTATGAGTTATATGCAGGCAGAACGGAAAAGAAGAATACGGTTTGGAGAAGATGGCGATGCATTAATGGCACTCATCTTCATCAATGTAATGGTGTTTGTAATACTCATCTTCATCAGAATCGTTTATCAGCTTACTCCTATTTCATTAGATATTTATCAGAAACAGGTTCTCGATTGGGTTTCACTGCCGGCCAACCCTGCTGTATTGATCAACCGCCCATGGGTCATCATCACACATATGATCAGCCAGGTTGATACATGGCGCATGATCGGCAATATGCTTTTTCTCTGGGCCTTTGGTTTTTTGCTGCAGGACCTGATGGGCAACCGCCATATCATTCCCCTTTTTATTTATGGATGTTTGGCCGGTGCATTTTTATATGTACTGTCGATGAATATTTTTCCGCAGTTCAATGAAGTTGCAAAAACGGCATCTTATACCGGGGCGGCTGCAGGTGTAATGGCCATCGCTATTGCTGCAACCGTTACTGCACCCGATTACCGTGTGTTTCCCATGATCAATGGAGGCATTCCCATTTGGGTTATCACGTTAATTTATGTGATCATTGATTTTGCAGGATTGGGCAGCACTTCCTTTTCGAACCATCTTGCACACTTAGGTGGTGCATTAATGGGCTTTATTTATATGAAATTCTTAAGCAGGGGAATTGATTGGGGCAACTGGATGCATCGGAGCTATAACTGGTTTATTCATTTATTTGATCCTGCAAGTAAGCCAGCCAAAAAAACAATTCAAAAAGAAGTATTTTACAATACCAAAGGGCAACAACCTTTTTCCCGTAAACCCAATATTACACAACAACGGGTAGATGCTATCCTCGACAAGATCAGCCAGAAAGGATATGAATCATTGAACCAGGAAGAAAAAGACATCTTAAAAAAAGCGGCTGATAACGAAACATTGTAACAACTATGGCCGGATTTTTCCGCAAGTTTACCAAGCATTTTATCATTACCTGTAATGTATGCGTAAGTATTTGCATGCTGTTGCTCTACATTCTGCCTTATACCAATCAAAGCTTTTCATGGTTCATTAATGTGTTTGCATTACTGCTGCCTTTTTTAATGGCACTGCAAATTGCCTTCGTCATTTTTTGGTTGATCTTTAAACCCAAACTGGTATGGATTCCCCTGCTTACATTGATCCTTTGCTGGAATTTGCTGGGCTCAATGTTTGCGCTGCATCCTGCAACAACAAAACAAACAACAACCGGTCAGCATCTTCGGGTAGCAACATGGAATGCACATCTCTTTAATTTTTTTGAAAACAACGGTAGGCTCGATGAACAAATGCTGCAAAAAGCAAATGATTTTAATGCAGATATTTTTGCAGTGCAGGAGTTGGTTTTTTCATTAGACAGCTCATCACCTAACACTTTGGAGAAAGTGAAAACAAGGTTGGGTTATAAATATGTTGTTGCAGCAAACGACAGGACTTTTGGCGTGCATACCAACCTGAAACAAAAGAATGAACGCTATCATCCGTTTTGTGTGGCTATTTTTTCAAACTATCCAATCCTTCGTTGGGAAAAAGTACAAAGCCTGAAAGAATACAACCATACTTTTTTATGGACCGATGTATTGGTGAAAACAGATACCATCCGCATTTTTAATATTCACCTGCAAAGCATGCATTTTGCAAAAAAGGATTATGAGTTCATTGAAAATATTGACCAGCAGGATATGGGCGATATGAAAAACAAAGGCCGGAACATTATCCGTAAAATGAAAACAGCCTACCTGTTGCGTGCTTCACAGGCAAAGGATGTAAAGGAAGAGTTAGATAAAAGTCCATACCCCATCATTGTTTGTGGCGATATGAATGATGTACCTAACTCCTATGCCTATCAAACCATCAGTAACAATTTATTCGATTCCTATACAGAAAAAGGATGGGGCATTGGCCGCACCTTTCAGTTTCTGTCGCCCACTTTGCGCATTGATTATATATTGCACAGTAAAGCACTGTCATTAAAACAGGTACAGCTCATTCGCCCTTCGCTCAGTGATCATAACCCTGTTATTGCTGATTTTAATTTGCCCAAGAACTAAACATCGGAAATCCTATCTTTGTTTCAATGAAGAATGTTTCCAGATATTGTTGTTGCTGCTGTTCCTGCAAATGATCTCCCGTTCATTCCATTCTTCATTTCCAATCATTCATTTTTATGTCGCAGTTAAAAGTTTATAATTCTCTTACACGTCAGAAAGAAGTTTTTCAATCCATCACGCCGGGTCATGTAGGCATGTATGTGTGCGGACCAACCGTGAGTGGTGAAAGTCACCTGGGTCATGCCCGTCCTTATATTACGTTTGATGTATTGTATCGTTATCTCACACATCTTGGCTATAAGGTGCGTTATGTAAGGAACATTACGGATGCGGGTCATTTTGAAGAAGAGGGACGAGAAGCCGAAGATAAAATTTCAAAGAAAGCCATCCTTGAAAAACTGGAGCCAATGGAACTGGTGCAGAAATATACCAATCTCTATCATTGGGCGATGGATCAGTTTAATACATTAGCTCCGTCTATTGAACCAACTGCAACAGGACATATTGTTGAGCAGATAGGTATGATTGAACAACTCATTGAAGCAGGATATGCTTATGTGGTAAATGGCTCTGTTTATTTTGATGTAAAAAAATATGCAGCTAATTATGATTACGGTAAGTTGAGCGGAAGAGTGATTGATGATCTGCTGGAAACAACAAGAGAACTGGAAGGACAGGAAGAAAAAAGAGACCGGGCAGATTTTGCTTTATGGAAAAATGCAGCACCTGAACATATCATGCGCTGGAAAAGCCCATGGGGTATTGGTTTCCCGGGCTGGCATATTGAATGCTCGGCCATGGCTACCAAATATCTCGGCGCTGAGTTTGATATTCATGGTGGAGGAATGGATCTGATGTTCCCGCATCATGAAAGTGAAATTGCACAAAGTACCATCTGCAACCATGCAGACCTGTTCGCTACTGGATGCATAATAACATGATCACCATCAACGGGCGTAAGATGGGGAAGAGTTATAACAATGTTATTAAGTTAACCGAACTCTTCAGTGGAGATCATCCAATGCTTGCACAGGCTTTCCATCCCATGACGGTAAGGTTTTTTATTTTACAAACGCAATACAGGAGCACACTTGATTTTAGTAATGAGGCATTGCAGGCTGCAGAAAAAGGATTGAAACGTTTGTGGGAAGCGTATGAATGGATGATGAAGTACGATATAAGAGGTACGAAGTACGATGCAAACGACAAAGAGCTTGATATAAAAGTGAATAAACTGATAGCGGAATTCGATGATTACATGAATGATGATTTGAATACAGCAAAAGTAATGGCCAACATGTTTGAATTGGTACCTGTCATCAATGGAATGAAAGACAAGCATATTGCTGCCGATGCATTAAGCAGTGAAACCATATCGTTGCTTCAAACAAAACTGAAACTCTATATTGAAGATATACTTGGTTTGAAAGATGTGAGTGGTGAAGAAAGTGATAAGCTAAAAACTGTAATGCAATTATTGATTGATTTGCGTAAAGCAGCCAAAGTCAAAAAAGATTTTGTAACCAGCGATCAAAT
>JANMOR010000254.1:0-4432 GCA_031369435.1 Chitinophagaceae bacterium | reverse complement strand
TATCAGCAATTGTATCATCAACAGGTTTGGTATCCACAGGTTTTGTAGTGGTTGATGCAGTGTCGGTATCAGTTTGAATGGTTTTATCTGTGCGGCTTTTACAACCGATAACGATCATTAAACTGAGTATAATAAAAAGTTTGTTCATTTTTTTATTACTATATATAAATAATTGTGCCATAAAAAACAAATGCAAACAATTGCATCTATAGAATTGCAACAACGAAGGCTTGCATATAAAAAAAATTACGGCCTGCCGCCCTTCCCGTTACAACAAAGCCACTCAAATTTGAGTGGCTTTAAACATTAATATATAAACGTAAATTTATTTTTACCAACTTCCTCCTGAACCGCCGCCGCCAAAACTTCCTCCGCCAAATCCACCGAAGCCACCACCACTGCTTCCACCACCACCAAAGCCTCCGCCACCTCCTCCGCCAAACCAAATAGGAGGGATATTATTTCCCCAACTGCGGTAACCTCTCCTGCTCATCATACCACCACCGCCACGATTGATTCTTGAAATGATGATCATGATAATAATAAAGATGATAAAACCTGGCAGTACTTTTTTTCCACCACTTCCCTTGTTTCGCTGACTGTAACCTTCCGGAGCTTTGTATTCACCTGCAGCTGCTTTCATCAAATCATCGGTGCCTTCATCCAGTCCACGGTAAATATCATTGGCTTTAAAATTTGGAATAATATCATTCTCGATAATTTGTTTGGCAGTTATATCAGGTATAGCACCTTCCAATCCGTACCCTGTTGCAATCCAAACTTTACGACTACTACCATCCTTAGGAATTAATACAACCACTATCAAACCATTGTTGAATTCTTTTCCACCTACCCCCCACTTACGGCCAAGGGCAGTTGCAAAATCGCCAATATCATAATCGCCGATTTCGCCAATGGTGATAATCACAAACTGGTTAGTGGTGCTATCGTCATAAGCTACCAGCTTTCTTTCCAATGCTTCTTCCTGCTCAGCTGTAAGAATATCAATATAATCATTCACCAACTTTGCAGGCGTTGGAACTGCAGGTATATATTTCTCAATTCCCTGTGCCTGTATAACTACAGTTACAAAAAGAAGAGAAAGGGTGAGTATGGTGGTTTGAAAAATTTTCATGTTTACTTATCGGCCAAAAACGATATCATCGGGTAATTCATTCCTGTCTTCATTTTCGTATGGGAAGTGTGTGAGTAACGCCTCTCCTATTTCAGTAACAATCTGAACAATACCATTTGCATAATTTTCTTTCCTGAAAGATGAAAGCATTTTGCTTACTTCTTTGTTCCAAAACGCTGTTCCTACTTTTTCATGTATTCCTTTATCGCCAAAAACAGCCAGTTGATGATCTTTCATCGCAATATAAAGCACCACGCCATTGCGATCTTCTGTTTGGTCCATCTTTAGTCCAAAGAAAACTTCCACTGCACGATCAACAGGATCAACAAAACTGCAACGGCTTTCAATGAACACACGGATCTCTCCGGATGTTCTTTTTTCAGCTGAGCGAATTGCATTGATGATGGCTTCATGCTCCTTTGGAGTGAACCAATCCTTACGTTTAAAAAAGAAAGAAAAAATACCCATTCGTTATTGTAATCAGAATTTTACTTCAGGAGCTTTATCACTTCCGGGTTCAGCTGCAAATCCTTCTTTTGCTTTAAAGCCAAACATACCTGCAAATAAATTCATGGGGAATGAGCGTACTTTAGTATTGTAATCTTTTACAGCACCATTAAAATCATTACGGGCAACTTTAATGCGGTTCTCAGTTCCTTCCAACTGTACCTGTAAATTGCGGAATCCTTCGTTTGCTTTGAGATTTGGATAACTTTCCACAACAGCCAACAAACGACCTAAAGCGCTGGAAACACCACTTTGTGCCTGTTGAAATTCAGCCAATTTTTCGGGAGTAATGTTGCTGGGGTCTACTTTTACTTGTGTTGCTTTTGATCTTGCTTCAATGACGTTGATGAGGGTTTGCTGTTCAAAATTTGCTTCGCCTTTAACGGTGTTTACAAGATTTGGTATCAGGTCTGATCTGCGCTGGTAATCACTCTGCACATTGTTCCATTTTTCTTTTACCACTTCATCCTGTGCAACCAATCCATTATAGCCACTGCAACCCCTGAATAAAAAAAGGGCTAACACGGCAACAATAACAATGGTGATAATACTTCCGGCTTTCATGTTTGTAGTTTTTTAGTTTGAGTTTAAATTTAATTCAAAGAATCAATTTATAATGTGAATCTTTTATCTGCATAAAGAATGCCGTAGTATAAAAGGTGACAGACTGTCGTTTCAACTTCCTGACAACGAAGTCAGACTTTTAAGACAGCATTGTTACTTATATATTAAGAATTGATCGCTGCAATACCCGGTAACTCTTTCCCTTCAAAAAACTCAAGCATAGCGCCACCACCTGTTGAGATATAGCTCACTTTATCAGCAAAGCCAAAATCATTTACAGCGGCAACACTATCGCCACCCCCAACTAAACTGAAAGCACCTGCACTTGTAGCATCGGCAACAGCCTGTGCAATGGTTTTGGTTCCGTGTTGAAATTTCGCCATTTCAAACACACCCATGGGACCATTCCATAAGATGGTTTTGGATTGATGCAGTACATTGCTGAACTGGCTGCAGGCATTGGCTCCAATATCCAACCCCATCCATCCATCGGGAATATGGTTGCTGGGTGCAACAGATGTATTTGCGTCGGCTGCAAACTTATCAGCAATGACAGAATCGCTGGGCAAATGAATACAAACACCCTTTTGTTCTGCTTTTTCTAAAATCATTTTTGCGGTTTCTAACCGGTCTTCTTCACACAATGAATTTCCAATGCTTCCACCCATAGCTTTCATAAAAGTATAAGCCATACCACCGCCAATGATAATATCGGTTGCCCGTTCCAGTAAGTTTTCAAGAATGAGAATCTTGTCGCTCACTTTTGCGCCACCAATAATGGCAGTAAACGGTTTATCGGCTTTTAATAAAACTTTTTCGGCTGCTGCAACCTCACTTTCCATCAGCAATCCAAACATTTTTTTATCCTTCGGAAAGAATTTTGCAATAACAGCAGTTGAAGCATGTGCACGGTGTGCAGTGCCGAATGCATCATTTATATATACATCGCCGAGCTTGGCCAGTTTTTCAGCAAAAGCCTCATCGCCTTTTTCTTCTTCTTTATAAAAACGAAGATTCTCTAATAACAACACTTCCCCGGCACGCATCATGCCTGCTGTTAAATATGCCTGCTCTCCTATACAATCATTGGCAAAGAGTACAGGTGTATTCTCTCCAAGCAATGTTCCCAAATGTTTGATGATATGTTTGTGTGAGGATTTTTCTTCCGGGCCATCTTTGGGTCTTCCCAAATTACTCATTAAAATAACACTGCCGCCATCGTTCAGTATTTTTTTGATGGTGGGGATGGCCGCTGTCATTCTTGTATCATCGCCAATGGTCTGTGTTTGTTTATCAAGCGGCACATTAAAATCAACACGGATCAACGCCTTTTGTCCTGCGAAATTAAAATCTGAAAATTTACTCATAACTCGGTTGTTTATTTCTTTTGATCAGAATGGAAAGCGAAGTTATCATTTGTAAGAGAAAGTTGAAAGGCAAAGCGTTATTTCTGTATAACCTTCTGGACATAAATTGAAAAAGGGATACTTCATCTGAAATATCCCTTTTAAGGTTTTATAACTCTGCAATCATCAATTACTTGATCAGGTTTGCAAAATAATGTAATGTGCGAACCAACTGGCTTACATAACTCATTTCATTATCGTACCAGCTTACTACACGAACCAGTTGTGTGTCGCCTACAGTTTGCACTCTTGTTTGTGTTGCATCGAACAAAGAACCAAAGCTGCTGCCAACCACATCACTGCTTACTATTTCATCTTCAGTATAACCAAAGCTTTCGTTTGAAGCAGCTTTCATAGCAGCATTCACTTCTTCAACTGTTACTTTCTTACCAAGCACTGCTGTTACTTCAGTTAATGAGCCGGTTAAAACTGGTACACGTTGTGCGCTGCCATCCAACTTACCTTTCAAACTTGGTAAAACAAGACCTATAGCTTTTGCAGCACCTGTACTGTTTGGTACAATATTTTGTGCTGCAGCTCTTGCACGGCGCAAATCACCTTTGGGGTGAGGAGCATCCTGTGTATTCTGATCGTTGGTATATGCATGCACTGTGGTCATCATACCATTTATAATAACAAACTTTTCTTCCAATACCTGTGCAACAGGAGCTAAACAGTTGGTTGTACAACTTGCACAACTGATCACAGTTTCGGTACCGTCTAGTATATTATGATTTACATTATACACTACGGTCTTAAGGTCACCTGTGGCAGGTGCAGAAATTACTACTTTTTTAGCACCGGCAGCAATATGCGATTC
>JANMOR010000231.1:0-2077 GCA_031369435.1 Chitinophagaceae bacterium | reverse complement strand
CATTGACCAACCGGTTGGCTACATAATCATACAGCTCATCATCATTCAACTTTTTATATTGAATATTTTTTGATTGCAGATACGTTTCAATTTCATCATTACTGAATTGACTGCCTGTATAAGCCGACCAGATCGCCGGTTTACGTGGTTGTTGCATTGTTTGATTATATACATACAAGGCAGCACCCATTGAAATACCTGCGTCATGTCCTGCACTTGGAATATAAACATTGCTGAAAGGAGTTTGCCGGGTGATCTTTCCATTAGCAACTGAATTCTGTGCAACGCCTCCTGCTATACAAACATTTTTTAAACCCGTTCTTTTGTGTAAAGCAGTTAACAGATGAAAGATGAGATCCTCTGTAATGCGTTGTACTGATGCAGCCATATCTTTATGGAACTGTGTTAACTCTTCACTTTTCTGTCTTGCCTTACCAAGTTTGGTTTCAAAATATTCTGTAAACAAAGTTGCTACTACCGGAATATGGTCCTCACCATAAGAAATAATACCCCGGTTTGGATTGCGGAAATATTTAAGATTGAGTTTAAATAATCCATCCTCCGTAAAATGAATTATGTCTTTCAACTGATCAACATATTTTGGTTCGCCATAAGGGGCAAGTCCCATTACTTTGTATTCATCTCCATAATGAGGGAAGCCCAGCCATTGTGTAAGCGCTGTATAAAACAAGCCAACCGAATGCGGAAAATCAACCGAATCCAATACTTCAATATGATTACCACGACCAATACCAATCATTGTTGTAGTGAAATCACCTGAACCATCAATGGAGATCAAAGCTGCTTCTTCGAAAGGAGATGCAAAGAAAGCCGAAGCTAAATGACTGCGGTGATGCTCCACATTGTGTATCTTCTTTTTAAAAGTTGCTTTATCAATAGCCGCTATTTTTGCAAATTCATCTTCGAGTGAGCTCACTTTTTTTGCGTTGCTCAACCTGTTAGACACAGCTGCAAAACCTCCAACCGGATTTTTAGCAAGGAATAAAAGTTTTTTGAAAAATTTGGCCCGTGGGTCACGACCAATAGCTATATGATCCACTTCATTTAAACCAATACCAGCTTCTTTCAAACAAAACTCTATGGCCATGGAAGGGAACCCCGCCCAGTGTTTGATTCGCCGAAAACGTTCTTCTTCAATCGCTGCTATCATAATGCCATCTACAAAAATGGCGGCACTGCTATCTGCATGGTATGCATTAATTCCTAAAACAATCATTCGTATAAATTAAATGGGCGCAAAGATAAGTTTCAGAGTTCTTTACGCTGTTGTAAATAAATGTTGATATTGTTGTTGCAGTTGATCAGTTGATACAAATCCCCTTGCATATTCAGTTGCGGCTTTACTCCAATCATTAAACTCCTCCTCTTGCATAATTGCAAAATGTTGAATTGCCTTGGGTAATGCTGTCTCCAGCTGATCAACCGAAACTGTATAACCTGCTTTAAATTGCTGCAGATTTTTAAATGGTGTTGTATTGGTTGTGATGACGGGTTTTCCTGCACTCAGCGCTTCCAAAATGGCATGACCAAAGTTTTCACTTTTGCTGGGCATAATGAAAAGCTGAAATTTTTCCATTGTTTTTGAAAGATCAGCAGGTGGCAACTCCCCATGATAATGAACCGAGATGCCGGAAGGCAATTGATGTATCAACTGTTTACATTGTTGCCAGTATACTTCTTCTTTGATAGGGCCATAGATATGCCATTCAATTTTAGCGTGTACAGTTTGTAATGCTTTTAATACCTGCAAATGATTTTTCATTGGGCTGATCAATGCAACCGTTCCTATCACCAATTCATTTTCGTTCTTTACTGGTGCAGTGGCTTTTTCAAGAAGGTTAGGAAAGTTTCCTGCAATTTTAATATTGTTCAATTCGCCAAACTGTTGCTGAATAAACTTGAGCTCCTGCTCATCAGTTGCATGCCATTGAACTTTGTGCTGCCATCCAAACAGTTTGAAAAAGAAAAGAAAGATCTTTTTTTTGAATTTTTTCTGTGATAATGCTCCGGGATGTAACATGCCCCTTGCAGATAGTACTACATTGCAATCTTTATA
>JANMOR010000220.1:0-3860 GCA_031369435.1 Chitinophagaceae bacterium | reverse complement strand
ATCATCGATCATCCATGGGTTGGCCGTGCAGCAGCCACCAAATGTGTTATGCCTTTGAATAAATATGTGCCTGCAGGTTATTTAAATGATCAACTTGCTAATTCAGTTGGTCTTTCGCATATCAGTTATAATTACATTCATCAGCAATGGGCCCTGGCAATTGATGCAGCTACACCAGCTGCCAGCTACAGAAAAGATTTACTCAAACAGCTTCCACAAACATGGGATGATGTACTCGCTCTGGCGAGAGATGGCAAAGTTGCAGTTCCTGCTATTCCCATCGATTTGCTGATGAACTTTTATACGTTTTGCATAGCTTATGGACAGGAACCCTTTCAATCAGAAACAGTAGTTATCGATCAGGAAACAGGCATTCTTGCCATTAACACAATGAAACAATTATATAGTTTGGTTGATCGCAACATGTTTACCTGTAATCCCATTAAAGTGGCAGAACTAATGAGTTCAACCAATGATTACTGGTATTGTCCCTTTGCATATTGTTACAGCAATTATTCAAGAGTTGGTTTTGCAAAAAATTTATTGCATTACACAGATGTTGTTTCGTTCAATCATATAAAACTGAAAACAACAATTGGCGGAACAGGTTTAGCGGTATCTGCATTCAGTGAGCATAAAGATGTTGCAATTGATTTTGCAACCATGATTGTATCGGGTGAATGTCAAAGAACAACATATGTGCAAAATGACGGTCAGCCGGGGCATCGTTCTGCATGGATTGATAAGGAGGCCAACTTGTTAACTAATGATTTTTTTAAACAGGTATTACCAATTATGGATAACGGTTATATGCGGCCACGTTACAATGGTTACCTGCATTTCCAGGATCATGGCGGCGAACCTTTACAGAAATGTTTGATGGAAGACGGCGATGCTGCCACAGCAGTGAATGAAATGAATAAGCTCTATCAACGCAGTTTGAACAAAAAATTAATCGGCAGCTTATGATGAATTTACCTTTAAACGGATTGGTAGTACTGGAGTTCAGTCAATATTTATCTGGTCCTTCGGCTGGGTTGCGTTTGGCCGATCTTGGTGCAAGAGTTATTAAAATTGAACGGCCCGTAACTGGTGATGCAGGAAGAAAATTGGCGATCAAAGATCTATGGGTAGATGATAACTCGTTATTGTTTCACACCATCAACCGCAACAAAGAAAGTTTTACTGCAGATCTGAAAAACAAAAATGATCTTGAAACGATCAAAAAATTAATTGCAAAAGCAGATATACTCATTCATAATTTCCGGCCCGATGTGATGACTAAAAACGGGTTGGATTATCAAACTGTTCAACACATTAATCCAAAAATCATTTATGCTGAGATATCGGGCTACGGAATAAACGGTCCGTGGAAATATAAACCCGGCCAGGATCTGTTAGTACAATCATTAACAGGACTTGCCTATACAACCGGTAATGGCAATAGTGGACCTGTACCTTTTGGTATCTCTATTGCCGATATCTTATGTGGTGCACAATTAGTACAGGGAATAATCGGTGCATTGATTCGCCGGCATAAAACAGGTAAGGGAGCATTGATTGAAATAAGTCTTATGGAATCGCTGCTAGATTTTCAATTTGAGTTACTCACTACTTATTTTGCCAATTTCCAGCAACCCAAACGAAGTAATGTTAATAATGGTCAGCCTTTATTGAGTGCACCTTATGGTGTGTATGAAACAGCAGATGGCCATCTTGCTTTAGCTATGATGGATACACATGTTTTGGCCAATGCGATACAGTGTGAAGAATTAAAACAATTTTCGAAAGAGCAGTCCTTTGTTGCAAGAGATGAGATTAAAACAATTCTGGTACAGCACTTAATAAAAGAAAATACGGAAGTTTGGTTATCCTGTTTACAGCAACAGGATCTTTGGGCAATGGAAGTATTTGATTGGGAGCAAATGACTAATCATGCTGCTTATAAACAATTGGAAATGGAACAGGTGGTACATGCAGGCGATGAAAAATTTATTACCACAAGATGTCCGATTAGAATAAATGGAGAAAGATTATATGCAGATAAACCAGCACCTCAATTAGGAGAACAAAATGAGAAGATCAGGAAAGAATTGATGATGAGTAATGAATGATTAGTTATGAGTGATGTTGCCGAAATAACATGTTGATATTTGATTGAACTCTTATAATGTTGTATGATAAATGCTTGTTTGAAAAGTGAGGGCTGTGCTTTGATGGCTTCACCCTTCGGGGGAAGTCGGAAGGGGGCTAATAAAAACAAAAAATGAAACTATTACAAGATATAATCGTTGTTGACTTCAGTCAGTTTTTATCTGGTCCTTCAGCAGCATTGCGGTTGGCGGATATGGGAGCACAGGTCATTAAAATTGAACGTCCGGTAACAGGTGATATATGTCGACAGTTATATGTTTCCGATGTAATGATCGAAGGCGAATCAACCATCTTTCATGCCATCAACAGAAACAAACAAAGCTATGCAGCTGATCTGAAAAATCTTGATGACTTCGAAAAAATAAAACAACTGCTGGCAAAAGCCGATGTGATGATTCATAATTTTCGCCCCGGTGTAATGGAGCGTATTGGTTTGGATTATCAAACAGTCAAACAGATCAACCCGGGTATTGTATATGGCGAAGTAAGTGGTTATGGAAACGAAGGGCCATGGAAAGATTTGCCTGGACAGGATCTTTTATTGCAATCTGCAACCGGCTTAACCTGGCTGAGTAATAATAATGATGAAGGGCCAACGCCAATGGGAGTAGCGGTGGTAGATATTATGGCGGGTACACATCTTGCACAGGGAATTTTAGCATCGCTCTATAAAAAAATGAATAGTGGGGAAGGAGCATTGGTACAGATAAGTATGTTTGAAAGTATTCTTGATTTTCAGTTTGAAGTGCTTACCTGTTATTATAATGATGGAAAGCAATTACCGGTTCGGAGTGCAGTGAATAGTGCACATGCATATATTGCTGCACCATATGGTATTTATAAAACAAATGATGGTTACATTGCATTAGCGATGAGTAATATTCTTTTATTGGCCGACCTCTTGCAATGCCAGCCTTTAAAACAGTTTGCTGATAGCAACAATTGGTTCAGCAAAAGAGACCAGATCAAAAAAACACTAGCCGATCATTTAACAAACAATACAGTTGCTTATTGGCTTGCTGTACTGGAGAAAGCGGATATTTGGTGTGCAGCTGTTTTGGATTATCCAACCCTTGTTAAAGAAGAAGCATATCGTTCATTGAACATGGAGATTGTTGTGAAAACAAGCAATGGTTTATCGGTTACAACAACAAGGTGTCCGTTACGGATAGATGGTGAACTGTTGATATCGGATAAAGGTGCTCCTTTGTTAGGTGAACATAATGAACAGATTGAACAGCAGTTTGGAATGATCAAACAAATGCAGAATAGTAATTAAATAATGGATGTTTGCTGATGGCAGAAATGATTGCTGATACACATGTTCATATCTGGGATTTTAACCGTGCAGAATATGCGTGGTTAAAAGGCAATACATCCATACTCAACCGAACTTATAGTATTGAAGAACTGCAAGCCGAAAGGATTGAAAGCGGCATTAAGAAAGGTATTCTTGTACAGGCTGCTAATAATTTTGAAGATACTGATTGGATGTTGCATGTGGCAGTGAATACGGATTGGATCGTTGGTATTGTTGGATGGTTGCCGTTAACAGATCCGGATGCCACGTTGAAAGCATTGAAAAAGAAATATGGTAAAGAAAAATATTTCAAAGGGGTTCGTCATTTGATACATGATGAACCGGATGCAGAATGGTTATTGCAACCGGAAGTCATCAACAGCTTACAGATTTTAGCCGATCATAA